>JAWVEC010000021.1:0-6414 GCA_033856975.1 Gaiellales bacterium | reverse complement strand
CCAGCGCGCCTCGCCCACCGCGCCGACGCCCCACTGCAGGCCGGGAGTGGCAGGCTCGAACTCGTCCCGCCGGTGGCCGGCGCACTCCAGCACCACGTCCAGCTCGCGAGGCGGCAGCCGGCGCAGGTCGTCGAGCGTCAGCCGCCTCGCCGCACCCACCCCGGCCAGCTCCAGCGTGAAGCCGCCGGCGTCGAGCAGCGGCGGGTCGAAGTGGTCACGGCGGAAGTGCCCCGCGGCGCTCGGCAGCCGCGACTCCAACGCATCCAGCGGCGTGGGCCGGTTCTCGAGCATCACCCGAAAGGTACCGCGGTCGTGCGGGGTGCACCCAGCGGGCACACCCCGCCACCCGCGTCACACCTCTGCCTACGCCGCGTCCCTCAGGTCGCCGATCGTGGAGTGGTGTGACGGATCCTCGGTGCGGAAGTACCAGGCCAGCAGGCGCTGAATCTCGATCGGGTCCTGCTCGGCCGGCTCGTCACCGTGTTTGGTCGTCGTGTCGGAGCTCTTCATCTGACATCTCCCAGCGTGTATTTCTCACACGTGCAGGAGGTAGATCGGATGCTGCGGCACTTCGGCGTATCCCCCGTCCCGGTATCCGCCGGACCGGTTACGGGGATGCCTGGTCACCCAACCAGCTGTCCAGATCCTGCCAGTAGCTCTGGCGCAGAGCATCCGCCAGCCGCGGATCGGTGTGGTCGGCGTTGAACACGTTACGCTGGGTGTCCGCGCAGACCTCGACCTCGGACAGCCGCACCGGGCCGAGCGCGACCACGATGTCGTGGGCGAGCTGCAGCTCATCGGCCGTGTAGTGCTTGAAGTGCAGATCGGGCGCGCGGTCGAGCAGCTCGGGCCAGTCGGGGCAGGAGCGGGTCGCCATCGCCGCTATGCCTCGGCCGTGCGTCGCGGCCGGCGCCGGATCGCATCCCAGATCAGGGCCAGGATCACACCCACGATCAGGCCCGTGAACACCGCCACGATCAGCGAGCTCTTGCGCTTGGTGGCGCTGACCGACTGACCCGACGGCTGCTGCACGTAGCCTGCCGACTCGACGTCGGTGGCGCTGGCCACGAAGATCTGATTGGTGGTCAGCTGAAACGAGATCTCGTCGATGCGCGAGCCCGCGGTGGCGATCGTGGACAGCAGCGTGGACGAGATCGAGGCCCGATCGGACGGCGTCATCGACTGATGGGCGAGCGCGTCGACCTGCTGCTGGGCCTGGTCGATCACCTTCTGCAGCGTCGCGATCGAGCTCTGGTCGGTCGCGATCTGCGCGTTCAGGAGGTCGATCTTGGAGGTCTGGTACTTGCTCGCCCAGGCAATCAGCGACTTGGCCAGCGAGCCGGCGGCGGTCGTGACCGTGTGCTTGTCCCACGGCCCGCGGACGGTGATCTGGATGTTGGGGTTCGCGCCGGTCGTCTTGGCCGTCGAGCTGCCGGCCAGCACCGTCACGCTGGTGTGGTTCTTCAGAACGGTGCCCGACTTGATGTGCGCGTCTGTCGCGGCCTGGTCCACCACGGCGCTGGAATGCAGGTACGCCTGTGCCGTGGTCGGGTTCGCCACCAGCGTGTTTGGGATCGGCGATCCACCCAGCGGCGACAGCGGTTGGCCGAGAAAGACGGTGGCCTGGCCCTGGAACTGTTTGCCGGTGCCGACGGTGTTCAGCACCACCAGCAGCACGGCTGCCACCACTGCCACCAGCACCACGTACCAGTTGCGCACGATGCGGCCCGCGTACTCGCTGATGCGCACCTCGTCGAGTCGCTGTGACGTGGGGTTCTGGGACACGGCGCCGAAGTCTACCGTTAGGCTGCGCCACGACTCGCCGATGAATATTCGCGCTCGCGCACCCCTTCGTATCAGCTTTGCCGGCGGCGGCACCGACGTGCCGCCGTTTCCTGCCCGCGAAGGCGGATTGGTGCTGAACGCGACCATCGACCGCTACGCCTATGGGCTGCTGCGACCGCGCAAGGACCGCCAGATCAGGATCGAATCGGCCGACTTTGGCCTCTCGGTCAACTACGCGGTCGACGAGCCGCCGATCTTCGACGGCCGGCTCGACCTGGTCAAGGCGGCGATCCGCCGGCTGGGTGACCCCTCCAGCCTCGGCTACGACATCTTCCTGCACTCGAACGCGCCGCCCGGCTCGGGCCTGGGCTCGAGCTCGACCGTGATGGTGACGCTGATCGGGCTGCTCAAGGAGCACCACAAGCTGCCCCTGACCGACTATGAGGTGGCGCAGCTCTCCTACCACATCGAGCGCGTCGACATGGCGATGCTGGGCGGCATGCAGGACCAGTACGCGGCCACCTTCGGCGGCTTCAACTTCATCGAGTTCGCCGCCGACCATGTGATCGTCAACCCGCTGCGCGTGAGCGCCGACGTGGTCAACGAGCTCGAGCACAACATGCTGCTCTGCTACACCGGCGCCACCCGCCGCTCGGACGGCGTGATCGAGGATCAGACGGCGCGCTATGAGAGCGGCGAGCAGTCCACGCTGCTGGCGCTGCGGACGCAGAAGCGGCTGGCGATGGAGATGAAGAACGCGCTCGTGCAGAGGCGCCCGCGCGAGTTCGGCGATCTGCTGCACCAGGCCTGGCACCACAAGAAGCGGATGTCGCCCAAGATCACGACGCCGTTCATCGACGAGGCGTACGCCGAGGCCCGCCGGGCGGGGGCGCTGGGCGGCAAGGCGACGGGAGCGGGCGGCGGCGGCTACATGCTGTTCTACTGCGAGTTTCACAAGAAGCACCGCGTGGCCGAGGCTCTGACCCGCATGGGCGGCGTCGTAACCGAGTTCGCGTTCGAATCCGAGGGTCTCACCACCTGGAGCATGAGCGATGCGTGAGCGGGCGCTGAGGCGTTTGGAGCTGCATGCCGAGATGGCGCGCGCGCTGGTGGGCGAGTCGCTGGCCGAGTCGATCGAACTGGTCGCGGCGCTGATCGCCGAGCGCTACCGGGCCGGCGCCACGCTGCTCCTGTTCGGCAACGGCGGCAGCGCGGCCGACGCGCAGCACATCGCCACCGAGCTGACCGGCCGCTACCTGCTCGACCGGCCGCCGCTGGCCGCGCTGGCACTGGCCGACAACACGGCCGCGCTGACCGCGATCGGCAACGACTTCGGCTTCGAGGAGGTGTTCGCCCGCCAGGTGCGCGCCTTCGGCCGGGCGGGTGACGTGGCGGTCGGCCTCTCGACCAGCGGCGGCTCGGGCAACGTGCTGGCCGGCCTGATGGCGGCGCGCGAGGCGGGGCTGGCCACGGTAGGGATCACCGGGCCGCGCGGCGATGCGATGGCTCCGCTGTGCGACCACTGCATCCGCATCCCGGCCGAGCAGACGCCGCAGATCCAGGAGGGCACGATGCTCGTTCTGCACACGATCTGCGAGCTGGTCGAGCACGACCTGTTCGCCGAATGAGCGACCGCACAGCGCTTACGGCCTTCCTCGACCGCGACGGCACGATCAACCAGAAGGCGCCGGAGGGCGAGTACGTCACCTCGCCCGCGCAGTTTCACTACCTGCCCGGAGCCGAGGACGCGATCCGGCTGCTGGCGGATGCCGGCTGGCGCGTGGTGGTGGTGACCAACCAGCGCGGCATCGCATTGGGTCGGATGACGGCCGCGGCGGTGGACGAGATCCACCGTCACATGCTCGAGCTGCCGATCGCGGCCGTCTACGTCTGTCCGCACGAGAAGGGAGTGTGCGACTGCCGCAAGCCCGGCACCGGCTTGTTTCTCGACGCGCAGCGCGACTTTCCCGAGATCGATTTCGGCCGATCGGTGGTGATCGGCGATGCCCCCAGCGACCTGGGGGCCGGCGACGCGCTCGGCTGCCGCACGATCCTGGTCGGATCGCCGCCGCTTCCGTCGCTGCTCGACGCTGCGAGGCGGCTGGTGAGCGAGCAATAGGCTGCCCGCCGGTAGCCTTCGCCGCGATGCACGTGATCATCGCCAACCCGCCCGGCTACGGTGGTCCCGACTACGACGACCACCTCTGCCGTGAGCTCGGCAGTCTGGGCGTGGACGTGGAGCTGGTGACGTCGCGGTTTCGGTTCGGCTACGTGCCCCGTCCAGTCGGCTACCGCCGCAGCGAGCTGTTCTACCCGCTCAGCTCACGGCTGTTTCGCCGTTCGCGGCTGCGGATCCCACTCAAGCTGGCGGAGCACCCGCTGGGCCTCGCGCGGCTGGCGCTGCGCCCGGCCGACGTCGTCCACGTGCAGTGGATGACGGTGCCGGAGATCGATCGCTGGCTGCTTCGCAGCCGTGCGCCGCTGGTCTACACGGCGCACGACATGAACGACCGCCGCACCGGCGGGAAGGCGGCGATGTGGCGGCAGCTGTACGGCCGGTTCGACCGCGTGATCGCCCACAGCGAGTCGGGCCGCGACGCGCTGCTCGATCTGGGCGTCCGCAGTGAGCGGTTGCGCGTGATTCCACACCCGATCATCGCCAGCGACCCGCCGCGCAGCGACGACGGCCGCACGCTGCTCTGCTTCGGCCTGATCCGGCCTTACAAGGGCATCGACGACGCGATCGAGGTGGTCAGGCGGGTGGAGGGCGCGCGTCTGCTGGTGGCGGGCGATCCGATGGAGCCGATCGAGCGCTACCAGGCGGCGGGCGGCGATCTGGTCGAGTGGCGGCTGGGCTACCTGCCGGGCGCGGAGGTTGATCGCGCCTACGGCGAGTCGACGCTGGCGATCTTTCCCTACAAGCCGGGGCTCGATCAGAGCGGGACGCTGCTGCGGGCGCTCGGCGCCGGCGTGCCGGCGGTGGCCTACGACGTCGGCGGCCTGGGCGAGAACGTGCGCCGCTTCGATGCCGGCCGTGTCGTCCCGGCGGGCGACGTGGAGGCGATGGCGGCCGCGGTTCGCGAGCTGCTCGACGATCCGGCCAAGCTCGAGCAGGCGCGGGCCGGTGCCCGGCGTGCGCGCGAGACGCTGACGTGGGAGGCTTCGGCGCGCATGCACCTGGATCTGTATCGCGAGCTGGTGGGCGGGTGACGGAGGCGATCGGCATCGTCGGCGTCGGCGATCAGGCCCGCGAGACGGCGGGCTATGTGGTCGACGCCGGCGGCCAGGTGCGCTTCCACGCTGCCGAACCCGCCTGGCTGGCCGAGGCCCGTGCCGACGCTCGGCTGGAGGCGCCGGTGCTGTCGATGGCGGATGCCCACTCCCAGCATCCGGACGCGCCTGTGATCGTGGCGCTCGGGTATCCGGGTGACCGCAGCCGGCTGGCCAGTGCCTGGCCGGGCGACCTGTTCGCGACCCACGTCTCGGACCGCGCCTGGCTGGCGCCCGGCGTCGAGGTTGGAGCGGGTAGCGTTGTCTGCCCGGGCGCGATCGTCAACCGGCTGGCGCGGCTCGGCCGCCACGTGCTGGTCAACCTGGGAGCGACGATCAGCCATGACTGCGAGATCGGCGACTTCGTGACGATCAGCCCCGGAGCGAACATCGCCGGCCATGTCACGCTCGGCGACGGCAGCTTCGTCGGCATCGGCGCCACCATCTCGGATCGGATCCAGATCGGCCACGGCTGCCTGATCGGCGCCGGTGCGGTGGTGGTGCGCGACGTCGCCGATGGCCAGGTGGTGGCGGGAGTGCCGGCGCGGATGACGCGGGTGCTGACAGAGTGGCCGTGAGCTGTTTGATCGGTGGCCTGCAGCTGGGGGGCGAAGCGGCCTCTGGGTTTGCGGTCGCGCCCTGTCGCGAGGCGGGAGGGGTCTGACCCCTGGGGTCAGACCCCGGTCGATCACGCGGCGAGCACCGGGATGTCGTACTGCTGAATCCGCCGGTCACGCGTAACGATCGTCATGCGCTCGATCTGCGCCTGTGCCACCAGCATCCGGTCGAACGGGTCGTTGTGGTGATTCGGAAGCGTTGCGGCCACAAGGGCGTGCTCGATCCCGATCGGCAGGATGTCGAACCGGTTCGCTTCGAGCTCCTCGCGAAAGTCGCCGTCGAACTCCAGCCTGCCGGCGGCCTGTTTGATCGCCAGCTCCCAGATGCTCGCGGTACTGACGCCGACGATGTTGTCCGGGTCGGCGATGGCGGCACGTGCTTCGGCGGTCAACTCCGGCTGATCAGCGATCCACCAGTAGAGCACGTGCGCGTCAATCAGCAGATTCACGGGCGCCGTCCTCGAACCAGCCGGCGATCTCGCCGTCCATCTCGTCGAACCCGGGCAGGATCCGGATCCGGCCCTTCGCGGATCCCGGCGTCCGGGGCTGGTTGCTGCCTCGGTAGGGCACGAGCATCGCCACGGGCTTGCCCGCCCGTCCGATCACGATCTCCTCGCCGCGCTCCGCCCGCTCGACCAGCTTCGAGAGATGCGTCTTTGCCTCATGGATGTTCACAATCATAGACTAAGTCTAGTCTAGTCACGACGCCGTATCAACCGGTTGCAGTGTGGTGTCAGGCGGG
>JAWVEC010000020.1:0-3140 GCA_033856975.1 Gaiellales bacterium | reverse complement strand
CCGCATCCGCTCGCTCACGTAGTGGTTGGTGTGGGCCAGCGTACCGTCCTCTCCTGGGCGGATCAGCTCGGCGTCGGTGGCCGACCCCTCGACCGAGACGACGCGCCCGTCGCGGTGGCTGAGCACGTTGTTGTACGACGACGCTCGCTGCGGGTGCAGCGCGGCGGCGACCGCGTCGTCCAGCGTGCGGCAGCGCAGGATGTCACGCACCTGCAGCAGCCGCGGGATGCCGATCCGGTTGTCGTTGGGGGTCAGCTCGTTCCCGGTCAGCGCCAGCCCGGCGGAGTTGAAGCCGACGCTGATCCACGGCCCCACCCCGACCGTGAACAGAACCGGGACGTCCGCCACCCGCCACTCGATCGCGATCAGCTGCTGTTCGGTGGCGGCTGACAGATCGTTGGTGTGGGCAACCCACAGCCGGCCGTCCGCGCTCGCCGAGGGGCCGCAGACGAGGTCGGAGCAGCCCCGTACCGGCTCGCCGGCCACGGCCGCGTCCAGCTCCTCGATGCCGGCCGCGAACACCGCCATCGGCTCCAGCTCGGCGCCCCGGGCGACGCCATCCATCTCCTCCACCAGCCACGGCAGCTCGCGCAGCGTGACGGCGCGGTACGGCTCGGCCGCGGCGATCGCGGCCGGGGTGATCTGGCCGCAGACGGCGCGCACCACGTCGCCGCAGGCGACACCGATCTGCTCGCCGACCTCGGCGTGCGACCCCGCCACCCGCAGCAGCTCGATCGGCCGCGGCCGCACCCCTTCAGCCCCGGTTGTCCCCGTTCGCTGCATCAGAGCGCGAGTATCTCATGGCTGCGGCGGCCTGGCCTTCCTGGTACCCACGACCAGCGTGATCGTCGAGCCGGCCGCGAACGTGCCGTCGCTGGAGTAGCCGGTCGCCCGCAGCACGGTGCCTTGGGCGCCGTAGGGGACGCGCTTGATCACGTAGTGAACCGGCCCGTGACGGTCAAACAGCGCCCGCGCCTGGGCGAGCGAAAGCCCCACCACCGCCGGGAACGGGTAGCCGCGGTCTCCCGCGGCCCGCGCCCGGTCGCCCAGGCTCAGGCCCAGCGCCGCGATCAACGCGCTGGCGCCCATCACCGCCGACACCACGGCAACGGTCGCGTTTCGGCGCAGCGCTGCCACGGCGGCCAGCGCCAGGCACGACACCGCCGCCAGCGCGATCAGCGTGCCGCCGCCGGCGCCGGCCAGCGCGACCAGGGCGACGAGCAGCACCGTGGCCGCGGTGCACCCGCCCTCCCAGTTGCTGAGCCGTAAAGGCCGCTTGGGACGCGCTCGCCCTGGCGGCGGTGGCGCCGCTTCCCCGTCCGCTGGCTGATCGCTCATCGGGCCACGATATCGGCCCGGAGGGTTGGTCCGGTGCGAGACGTGGTATAGATCGAGGGATATGGCCCCCGCAGCTTCATCGCGAGCGGCGCCGCGCTACCGCCAGGTGGCGGACCTGCTGCAAAACGAGATCGTCTCCGGCTCGCTCCAGGCCGGCCGGCGAGTGCCGTCGGAGCGCTCGATCGCCGAGCAGCACGGGCTGTCGCGGATGACCGCCCGCCAGGCGGTCGAGCTGCTGGTGCGGCGTGGCGTCGTCTACCGGCGGCCGGGCTCAGGCACCTACGTCGCGCCCGCCCGGATCGAGCACACGCTGCAGCGGTTCGCTGGGTTCTCGGAGCAGATGCGCTCGCAGGGTGTCGAGCCCGGCGGCCGCGTGCTGTCCGCGCGGCTCAACGATGGCGATGACCCCGAGGTCGAGGAGGCGCTGGGGCTGTCGGACGGCGAGCGCTTCTGGGCGGTGCGGCGTGTCCGGTTCGGGGACGGCGAGCCGCTGATGATCGAGCGCACGTTCGTGCCGGCCTCGATCTGCCCCGACCTGGGCAGGCTCGACCTGGCCCACAACTCGCTCTACGACCTGATGCGTTCGGTGTACGGCGTCGATCCGGTGCGCGCGCACGAGACGATCGAGCCGACCGCCTGCGAGCCCGAGGACGCGCGCCACCTCTCCACCCGCGCCGGCGCACCGGCACTGCTGGTCACGCGGGTCACCTATGACCGCGACGGGCGCATCGTCGAGCACGCCCGAGACATCTACCGCGGCGACCGCGCCCGGTTCGTGATCGACCGCTCGGCCGCGCCGGGCGCCGAGTTCTCCTGACGTGGACTCAGCCTGAGCTGCGCGACGCGGCCTCGGCCAGCAGCTCGTCCCGCAGCTCGGCCAGCGGGCGCGCACCCAGGTCTCCCTGGCCGCGGCGCCGCACCGAGACCGTTCCGGCCTCGGTCTCGCGGTCGCCCACCACCAGGATGCAGGGCATCTTCTGTCGCTCGCTCTCGGCGATCTTCTTGCCCACCGACTCGCTGCGCAGGTCGGCCTCGGCCCGTAGACCCGCGTCGCGCAGCTGGTCGACGACCGCCTCGGCGTACTGGTTGTGGCGGTCGGCGACCGGCACCACCGAGACCTGCACCGGCGCCAGCCAGACCGGGAAGGCGCCCGCGTAGTGTTCGATCAGGATGCCGATGAAGCGCTCGAACGCGCCCATCAGCGCGCGGTGGATCATCGCCGGACGGTGCTCGGCGTTGTCCTCGCCGGTGTAGCTGATCTCGAACCGATCGGGCATCTGGAAGTCGAGCTGGATCGTGCCCATTTGCCATGAGCGGCCGATCGAGTCGGTCATGTGCAGGTCGATCTTGGGGCCGTAGAAGGCGCCGTCTCCCGGGTTGAGCTCGTACTCGACGCCGGCCCGTGCCAGCGCCCGCTCGAGCGCGCCCTCGGCGGCGTCCCACAGCTCGTCGGCGCCGATCCGCTTCTCGGGCCGGGTCGAGAGCTCGATCCGCATCGGCAGGTCGAAGGTGTCGTAGATCACGCGTGCCAGCTCGAGGCAGCCGATCACCTCGTCCTCGATCTGGTCGTGGGTGCAGAAGATATGCGCGTCGTCCTGGGTGATGTGCCGCACGCGCAGCAGGCCGTGCAGCGTGCCGGACGGCTCGTGGCGGTGCACCAGCCCCTGCTCGGTCAGCCGCAGCGGCAGGTCGCGGTAGCTGCGGTGGTGGTCGGCGTAGATGTCGATGTGGCCGGGGCAGTTCATCGGCTTGAGCCCGAACTCGCCCGCCTCCACCTCGGTGAAGTACATGTTCTCGCGGTA
>JAWVEC010000019.1:0-4210 GCA_033856975.1 Gaiellales bacterium | reverse complement strand
GCCGGCAGCCCCGCTCCACCAGGTCGTTCATCAACGCGACGAAGTTGCGGTTCACCAGCGTCCGCTCGGTGTAGGCGATCTCGGGCGGCTCGATGTAGATGCCCTTCACCAGCCGCACGCTCGGTTTCAGCTCGGCCAGCGCGCGGACATCGTCGAAGGTGCGCCGCAGGTAGGCCTGCAGCACCACGCCGACGTTGTCGTGGCCGCGCTCCCGCAGCCCGCGGTAGGTGTCCAGCGTCGCATCGGTGAGCGCGCTGTGCTCCATGTCGATGCGGACAAAGTTCCCGTGCTCGGCAGCGGCCGCCACCACCCGCTCGACGTGCGAGCGAGCCAGCGCCTGATCGATCTCGAGCCCCAGCGCCGACAGCTTGACCGAGACGTTGGCATCCAGGCCCTCGCGGGCGATCGCCGACAGGATCTCGACGTACTGGGTCGCGGTGCGGTCGGCCTGGCCGATGTCGTGGACGAACTCGCCCAGCACGTCGACCGTGGCCGCGGCGCCGATCGCGTTCAGCGCGCGCACCGTCTCGACGGCGTCCTGCATCGTCTCGCCCGCCATGTAGCGGTCTGCGAATCGCCGCACCAGCGGCCGCGGCACGGCCGGAAGCGAGGTGGCGATCAGGCGATCGACGATGCGGACCACGGCTCAATCATATGAGCGGAGCCGCTGCAGCACATCGTCTGCCAGCGCCTCGACCGCGCCCGTGGTCGCCGTCATGGCCTGCGAGAAGTCGGTCGGGTCGCCAACCTGGGCCGACAGCGCCAGCACCACCCAGGCCGCCTCGACCTCCGGCGAGGCGGACGTCGCCTCCTGTGAGAGCCGCTCCGCATGCTCTCGGAAGGCGTACAGCGCATTGCCGAGATCGCCGGCCGCGGCACCGATCCGATCGAGGTAGAGCGGCGTCGCCAGCCGCGGTCCGGCGGCGGCCGCGACCAGCGCCGCCAGCGAGGCGCGCGCCGCCGCCGCCGCCTCGGCCGGCTGCTGCCGCCCGGCCGCTCGCAACGCATCCTCGGCCACGGTCAGGGGCTCCTCCAGCCGCTCGGCCGTGATCGCCGTCGATGCCTCCTCGGCGCGCTCGGCCAGCCCCAGCATCACCACCGCCTCGCGCACAAGCCGCCGGTCGGTAACCGGCGCCAGCACCGCGTCCAGCGCCATGTAGGAGAGCTCACCGTCACGGTCGAACGCGATCAGATACACGCGGCTGCCAACGCCAGGCTCGGCCGCCATCACGGCCGCAACCGTCTCGCCGTCCGCCGCATACGCGAGGGCGGCGTCGCGGGCCGCGTGCAGCTGGCTCTCGAGCGTCACGCGGCCGGAGTCCCCTCCGGCTGCACGGCCAACCGCAGCTCGAGCGCGACCAGGGCGGCCGCCACCGGCGCCGCCAGCGCGAGCTCGGGCTCGAGCAGCGCGGCCGACGCCAGCGCCCCCGCGATGCCCAGGAAGATCACGGCCAGCTCGCTTCGCGTCACCGACTCGACATCGCCGGGGCGACAGCGCTGATGGACGACGATCGCGACCGCATAGGCGCCCGCCATCGGCGCCAGCCGCGGCTCGTCCAGCGCGGCAGTGGCCGCGGCCAGGAACGCCGCCACGCACCAGCCGGTGGCGTACAGCCGTCCCCGTTCGCGGCCCAGCAGCACGATCGTCGTCAGCTTGCGAGGCCGGGCGGCGTCGTCGGCGTCGTGGTCGAGGTAGTGGTGCATCATCAGCATGCCGACCGCGTAGGCGGCCACCGCCGCCGCGGCCAGCGTCACGTCCGCCCCCACCCTCGCTCCCTGCAGCACCGCCGAACCGGCCACGCACAGCCACAGGCAACCGAACGCGACCGCCTCGCCGACGAACGGCCGGTAGGCGGCCCGCACCGGCGGAAGCGTGTACAGAACCGCGCCCGCGACTCCGGCCAGGCCGAACGGCAGCATCACCGCACCGCGCGACGCCACCATCGCCAGCCCCAGCACGGTCGTGACCAGGAAGGCGGCCGCGAACAGCCCTAGCAGGGCGCGCTGCGTCAGCAGGCCGGCGACCAGCACCTTGCTGCCACCCGAGATCACGCGCGGCGAGGCGTGCCCGTCGGTGCCCGATCGCCAGTCCTCGATCTCGTTCACGGTGTGAGCCAGCACACCCTGGATCAGCACCCCCAGAGCGATCGCGCCCACGTAGTACCAGCGGTGCAGCTCGCCGTGGCTGCTGGCCAGCGCGGTCCCGATCGTAATCGCAGAGAAGCTCCACAGCAGCACGGGTATCACCCGTAGCTCGAGCCAGAGTCCGCGCAACAAGGGGCTCATGCACCTGACCTTATCAGCGGCGGGCCGGTGTGGCCGGGTTCGTCCGATGCCCTTCGTACCATGACTCAATGACTGCGGCACAGCTGATCGAACCACAGCGGGCGGCCTCGGCGGAGGTCGAGGCGTGGCGGCTCCACGTGCTGCTGCAGGCCGGATACCCGCTGAAGGTGGCGGAGCGGATCGCGGGCAGCGATGCCGATCTGCATCGGGCCGTGCAGATGCTCGACCGGGGCTGTTCGCCTCACGTGGCCGCGCGGATCCTGGTCTGACCGACCGCGGGAACGCTTGGGCGGGGATACTTCGCCGATGAGCGCGAAACCTGAGCCCACCCAGTACGGCGATCGGGCCGTCTACTCGGTGATCGACTTCAACCGGGGGGTGGGCGGCTGGCTGGCGCGGCTGCCCGAGGTCTGGGTGGAGGGCGAGATCGCCGAGCTGAAGCGACAGGAGCGGTGGTCGTTCGCCTACCTGACGCTGAAGGATCCCGACGGCGGCGCCTCGCTTCCAGCCCTGATCCCGCGCGCGCGGCTGGACGCGGTGCAGCCGCCGCTCAAGCCCGGCGACCGCGTGCACATGCTGGGCCGCGCGCAGCTGTACGCCAAGAAGGGCGAGCTGCGGTTCCAGGTCTCGGCGATCGAGCAGTTCGGGCTCGGCCAGATGCTGCGCGAGCTGGAGCTGCTGAAGGAGCGGCTGGCCGGCGAGGGGCTGTTCGCGGCCGAGCGCAAGCGGCCGCTGCCCTTCCTGCCGCGGGTGATCGGGCTGATCTGCGGCAGCGACGCCGCGGCCAAGCGAGACGTGATCGAGACGGCTCTCGTCCGCTATCCGCCGGCTCGCTTCGAGCTGATCGAGGCGGCCGTGCAGGGGGTCGGCGCCGTGCCCCAGATCCTGGCGGCGCTGGAACGGCTCGACCACGACCCGCTGGTGGACGTGATCGTGCTGGCGCGAGGCGGCGGCAGCTTCGAGGACCTGCTGCCGTTCTCGGACGAGCGGCTGGTGCGAGCCGTGGCGGCCTGTGTCACGCCGGTGGTGTCGGCGATCGGCCACGAGCAGGACGCGCCGATCGTCGACTTCGCCGCCGACGTGCGGGCCGGTACGCCCAGCCTGGCGGCCAAGCTGGTCGTCCCCGACCACGCCCAGGTCAGTGCCGATCTGGACGCGATCGGCGAGCGGGCGGGACGGGCGCTCGAGACGCGCGCGCGGCGCAGCCGCGAGTCGCTCAAGTTGCTGGTCTCGCGGCCCGCGGTCGCCGATCCCCGCAGCTGGATCACGACCCGCCGACACACGCTGCTCTTGACCCGAGACGCGCTCGATCGCTGGCCCGGGCAGCGCCTGGAGCGCGACCGCACCCGGCTCGACCACGCCCGCGAGCGGCTGCGGCTGCTGGGGCCGGCTGCGACGCTCGAGCGCGGCTATGCGATCGTGCAGGGTGACGATGGAGCGGTGGTGCGGGACGGCGGCTCGCTGGCGGCGGGCGACCTGATCGCGGTGCGTCTTTCAAAGGGCCGGATCGCGGCTCGTGTCGAGGAGGTGAGCGAGTGAACGACGAGATCACGTTCGAGCAGGCGCGAAACGAGCTGGAGGAGATCGTGCGGCGGCTCGAGGACGGGCAGACCTCGCTGGACGAGGCGCTCAAGCTGTGGGAGCGCGGCGAGCAGCTGCACGAGCTGTGCCGTGCCAAGCTCGACCAGGCGGAGCAGCGGGTGTCGGAGCTGCTGGCACGGATGGCCGAGTCACGCGGCGCGGCCACACCGCCGGAAACAGGCTGATCCGCTCATTGGGGCGGCACGAGTCTCTCGCGGCGATCGAGCGCTTCCGCCATGCGTGCGCGGAGCATCCGCTGGTGGTGGCGGCATTCTTTGGAGGCTCGTATGCCGCAGGCAGGGAGCGAGAGGACTCGGACGTCGATCTCTATCTGGTCACGTAG
>JAWVEC010000018.1:0-4777 GCA_033856975.1 Gaiellales bacterium | reverse complement strand
CGTCGCCACCGAGTTCGCCATGGGCCGCGGCCGAAACCCGGACGATCCAGATCTGGCGGGGATGATGAGGGCGGAGGAGATCGCCGAAGCGATCGTCCACGCCGTCACGCGCCCGCGCACGCACCGCGTGCTCGAGTCCACCATCCTGCCCATGTCCGACGACTCGATGAACTGATCATCTAAAACCGAACGGGAGACGGAATGCCAACCAAGGTCACGATCATCGGCGGGGGTAGCAGCAGCTTCGTGCCGCTCTTGATCCGCCGGCTGATGCAGTCTCAGCCGCTGGGCAGCGCCCACGTCACGCTGATGGACGTGGACGAGGGCCGGCTGGGGGTGATGCAATCGCTGGCCGACAAGCTGATCGCCAGCGAGGGCAGCGCGCTGACCGTCGACAGCACCACCGACCAGCGCGAGTCGCTGGACGGAGCCGACTTCGTGATCGCCGCCATCTCGGTCGGCGGCATGGATGCGTGGGCGAACGACCTCGAGATTCCGGGCCGCTACGGCGTGGTGATGCACGTCGGCGACTCGATCGGCCCCGGCGGCATCATGCGCGCCTTCCGAAACGCGCCCGTGCTGGCCGACGTCGCCCGAAACGCGGCCGAGGTCGCGCCGGACGCGTGGATCTTCAACTACACCAATCCCGCCCCGATCGAGGCGCTGGCCATGCGGGCCGCCGCCCCGTCCGTCAAGTCCTACGCGCTGTGCTCGTGCACGGCCCATCCCAGCAGCCGCGAGTGGCTGGCCGACCAGGCCGGGGTCGATCCTGACGAGATCGCGATGCCGCCGGTCGTGGCCGGCGTCAACCACTGCGCCTCCGTGCAGCAGCTGCGCCTGAAGGATGGGCGCGACGCGATGCCGCTGGTGCGCGAGCGCGCCACCAGGCCGATCGTCAAGTGGGTGCTCGAGACCTACGGCGTGCTGCCCTACTGCTGGTCTCACTGGACGGAGTTCTTCCCGCAGATGCAGCGCCTGGAGGCGCCCTACGCGGGCACCGCGCAGGGCGTGGCGATGCGCTACGACATCACCACGCACGACATGGCCTACGAGAAGGCGCGCGTGCGCGGGCTCGAGGAGCTGGCCGCGACCTGGACGGCGCCCGACTCGGGCCCGGTGACGCTGGCCGACCTGCCCAAGGGCGACGAGGACGAGGGCATCGAGGTGATCGACATCATCGAGGCGATCGTCGACAACGGCAACATCACGCGGGTGGTGAACGCGCTCAACAACGGCACCATCCCCAACCTGCCCGACGACGCGATCGTCGAGGTGAACGCCCAGATCAACGCCTACGGCATCCGTCCGATCCAGACCGACCCGCTGCCCGACGCGCTGGCGGCGCATCTCAACCACTACTTCAACTTCCAACAGACCGTCGTTCGGGCGGCGCTGAGCGGTGATCGCCAGACTGCGCTGCACGCCTTCCTGCTCGACCCCACCCTGCAGGCCAACCTCGACCTCGACCAGACGCAGGCGCTGCTGGACGAGATGCTGGAGGCCAACCGCAAGTGGCTGCCGCTGTTTGAGGGCGCTCGGGTTTAAACCGCCGGCGCTACAAGGAGCGTCGGTCGCGGCTCGAGCGTGCCAGGCACCGCGTTCCGCGTTGCCTGGCACGGTCATGAGGCGAAGCCTCCCCTGCGGATCGGCACCTCGCGCGCGGCAGCGAACAAGCGACTGCTCGGCGCGCTGCGACCGCCGGCGCTATGACGAGCGTCGGCTGCGGCGCGATCGTGCCAGGCACCGCTTCGCGTTGCCAGGCACGGGGTGAGCTCGGTGCCAGGCAACGGCCGAAAGGCCGGTGCCTGGCACCATCGAGCGGCACCCCAGCTCAGGATCGGCGCCGCGTCAGGTCTGCTCGGCGACCGCGTGCGCCAGCCTGCTCTTTCGGTCCTGCAGCTCCTGGAAGGTGATCGGCTGGTGGCGCTGGGCCTCGCCGTCGGCGGTGATCGGCTGGATCAGCGCATCGCCTGCGGGGTTGTAGAAGAAGGCCATCGACTGCCGCCGGCTGCCCGCCACCAGCGCGTCGGGAGGCGTCACCACCCGGTGCACCGTCGAGACGAAGCGATCGTTGCTCCACAGGCTCATCGCGTCGGCGATGTTGATCACGAAGGCGTCGTCGAGGCCCTGCACGTCGACCCAGCGCTGGTCTCGGTCTCGCACCTGGAGGCCACCGGCCGAGTCCTGTGAGCGCAGGATGGTGAGGCAGCCGTAGTCGGTGTGGGCGCCGGCGCGCATCTGGCCGGGCAGCACGCCCGCGCGCTCCGGGTAGTTGATCGCCCGCAGGTACGAGGCTCCGCCGTCGGCCGGAAACAGCGCGTCCAGCAGGTCGCCGGGCTGCCCGAGCGCCTCCAGCAGCAGCCCGCGCAGCCGGGCGCCCAGCTCCAGCATGGCCGCGAAGTAGCGCCGCAGCGCCGGCTCCAGCTCGGCGGGCTGCGCCGGCCAGGGGCGGCCCCCGTCCGACGGGCCGAACCCGATCGACTCCTTCAGGTCGCCCGGCGTCCGCTCGCCCAGACCGGCGGCCAGCGCCTCCTCCTCGACTGGGTAGTACTGGGGCAGGTTGGATGCCAGGCCCTGGCGGTCACCCAGCGCCAGCCGCAGCTTCTCGGCCTCCGGCAGGTCGAAGAAGCCGCGGGCGGCCGTCCACGCCTCCTCGATCACCTGCGGCGGCACGCCGTGGTTGACGATCGTGAAGAAGCCGATCCGCTCGCACGCCTCGCCCACCTGCGCGACGAGATCGCCGCTCGGATCGCCCAGGTCGACAACAGGAACGCTCACGCCACCCGCCCGTAGAACAGCCGCTGTGTCAGCTCGTTGAGACGCATGCCGGGGCGGTCGCCGTAGGCCAGCACGGCGTTCACGCGCACCCGGTCGCCCTCCACGGGGCTGACCCGATGCAGCGCGCGGTGGCCGCGAAACAGCGTCAGCGTGCCGGCCGCGGGCTCGAGCGAGATCACCTGCGAGCGGTCGCCGTCCAGCACCGCCGCCACAAGCTGCGGCCGCTCGTCGTCGGGGCTGCGCACGTCGGGCACGTACTCGAACGCGCCGCCCCGCTCGGCCGGCTGCAGCATCAGCGTGACCGCGAACTCGCTGCGGTCGAAGTGCCACGCCAGCGTGTCGCCGCGCTCCATGTAGGCATAGCCCAGCGCGGCCAGCGGATCGTCCAGCGGGTGCAGCTGCTGGATGCCCATCACGCCGGCCACGAACCGTGTCATCAGCTCGTTCTGGTACATCCGCCGCACGCCCGAATCGCTTGGGATCTGGTCGTAGGCGATCTGCTTCTTGGCCGATCGCAGCCGGATCCCGCGCGGGTCGTCGGGAGCCGCCGAGAGGTCGCCCGGCTCGAAGTAGACGGTGTGCTGCTCGTCGGTGGCGAACCAGCTCTGGGACAAGACAAGCGCCTCGGCCACGGCCTCGGCGACGGCCTCCTCGCGCACGAAGCCCGGCAGCTCGCAGACGCCGTCGCGCTGCACCTGGCCGTGCAGCTCCGCCACCAGCTCGGGGTCGTCGATCGGGTAGCGCTCGAGATCGATCACGTCGTGCACCGCCAGACGCTACACCAGATCACGGGGGATCCGGAACTGCCATTCGCGGGCGAACACGTCCTCGCCCAGCGCGCTGGCGGTGAGACCGACGTCGATCAGAAACGAGTCGGCGTCCGATCGCATCACGCTCGTGACGTGCACCTGAGCGTGCCACGACCGGCGGCTGATCCTGACCGTGCGCACGCTGTCGATGGTGGCCGAGAGCGGCTCGCGCTCGACGATCCGGTAGACGTCCGGGCCGCTCCAGTCGGCTCGCAACTCTCCCTCGATCTCGAGATCGAAGTCCTTGGGCGTGTGGGTCAGCTGCCAGCGCCGCTCGGCCGGGTCGAGCACCAGCTCGCGCTCACCCGTGTGCGATCGCGTCACCCGGTGCGCCAGTGGAGGTGCCGACTCCGGCGAGGGGCAGGGACCCGTGCCCTCGTCGGGTTGCGGCTCTCGAGCCGGCAGCTCCAGCCACGAGCCGGCGCCGGCGTGGACGGTGACCGTCGCGTGCTGAGGCGAAGGCCAGAGCCACGGCCAGTAGCTGGTCGAGAGCGCCAGCCGCAGCCGCTGGCCGGCCTCGATCGCCTGGCCGAGCGACTGCAACTCGACCGACACGTCCTCCACCCGGCTCGGGGCGAGCGGCTCGGGATCGGCGTGCGACCTGCGGTGGGTGAGGTTCAGGAAGCCACGTGTCAGCACGGTCGAGCTGCCGTCCGCGGAGACCGCGTTCAGCCGCACGGCGATCTGGGCCAGCGGGAGGTCGCAGGAGATCCGCAGATGCACCAGCGGCCGGCCCAGCAGCTCGAGCCGTTGCTCGAGCGGCGGCGAGGTGAAGCAGAGCGAACGGCCCTCCTCACCGCGCTGGTCGGGCGCCCAGTCGCCGGGGTTTCCGAACGGGCACCAGAAGCCGCCCTCGAACCCCGTGATCTCCGGCGATTGGATGCCCAGGGCCACCTCCGACGGATCACCGCCCAGCACGTTGTCCGAGCCCAGCGAGAGCGAGAGCGGACGCAGCGGGCGCTCGGGCGGCCAGCGCGTCTCCGCCACCCAGCGTCCCGGCCGCGTCTCGTAGAACGGCAGCGGCGGCGCCGGCTCCTGCATCCAGGCCATCAGCATCGGCTCGTCCCGAACGCCGCTGGGGATGCCCTTCAGCCACTCGTCCCACCAGCGCAGGCACTCCTGCAGAAAGCCGATCGTCGGCCCGGGCGCGGCCTGCTCCTGCGGATAGTTGTGAGACCACGGCCCGATCA
>JAWVEC010000017.1:0-3062 GCA_033856975.1 Gaiellales bacterium | reverse complement strand
CCGCCTTCGCCGGTTGTCCTTGGCTACACGGCCGCCGCTGCGGAGCGGGCGGTGGCATAGCGCTCGGCCACCGCGTTCCAGTCGACGACGTTCCAGATCGCGGCCAGGTAGTCAGGCCGGCGGTTCTGGTACTTCAGGTAGTAGGCGTGTTCCCACACATCGATGCCCAGGATCGGCGTCTGGCCGTCGGACAGCGGCGAGTCCTGGTTGGCGGTGCTGGTCACCTTCAGGTCACCGCCGTCGACCACCAGCCACGACCAGCCCGAGCCGAAGCGGTTGACGCCGGCGTCGCTCATGGCCGTCTTCAGCGCATCGAAGCCGCCCAACGCGGTGTTGATGGCATCGCCCAGCTCACCGGACGGGGCGCCGCCGCCGTCGGGGCCGAGCACCGTCCAAAACAGGCTGTGGTTGGCGTGCCCACCGGCGTTGTTGCGCACCGGCCCCTGCTTGTCGGCAGGCAGTGACGAGAGGTTCTTGAGCACCTCCTCGACCGAGCGGTCGGCCCACTCGGTGCCTTCCAGCGCGGCGTTCGCCTTGTCGACGTATGCCTGATGGTGCTTGTCGTGGTGGGTCCGCATCGTCTGCTCGTCGATGTGCGGCTCAAGGGCGCTGTAGTCGTAGGGAAGTGCGGGGACCTCATAGGCCATGGTGGCTCACTCCTTCTGTCCTGGTAGAGAGGGTTAGCATACCCCGATGGCCGCCACAGGACTCGCACCGATCTGGCCGAGAGCTGCAACGCAGGTGTGCCAATGAAGCTGGCGGGAGCGCGCGTGCTGGTGGCGGGAGGCGCCCATCGCGTGGGCAAGGCGGTGGCGCTCGACCTGGCCGCGGCCGGAGCCGACGTCGGCATCAGCTACCACAGCTCAGAGCAGGAGGCGCGCGAGACGGCGGCCGAGATCGAGGCGCTGGGCGTGCGAAGTGCTCTGGTGCAGGCCGACGCCACCCAGCCGGCGCAGATGCGGGAGCTGGTCGAACGGGTGGCCGCCGAGCTGGATGGGCTCGACGTCTACGTGCACGCGCCGTCGGGCGGGTTCGAGCCCCGGCCGGCCGAGGACGTGGACGAGGCGCTGTGGGACGCGGCGCTCGACACGACAGCGAAGGGCTTCATGTTCGCGGCCCAGGCCGCGTACCGGCAGATGCGCGGGCGGGGAGGCGTGATCGTCGCGATCACCGACGTCGCCGGACTGCAGGCTTGGCCGCGCTTCGCCGCCCACTGCGCCGCCAAGGCGGCGCAGATCCAGCTGGTCAAGTGCCTGGCCGCCGACTGGGGAGCCGAGAGCGTGCGCGTGTGCGGAGTCGCGCCCGGCCCGGTGCTGATGCCAGACGGCGGGCGGGGCGACAGCGAGGAGACGGTGCTGGGCCGAACGGGCGACCCCGGCGACGTCGCCCAGGCGATCCGCTACTGCATCGAGGCCGACTTCTTCACCGGCCAGAACCTGATCGTCGACGGCGGCCGGCTGCTGCGTTGAGCGTTGGTTCCGACCGCCGCGCGACGTATGCTTGGAGCCGTGACGATGGTCGATGACAGCACCTCGGCGGATGTCGATCGGATCGACGTACTCGACCACGGTTTCGTGCGGCTCGACGCCGCGATGGCGGACGACCTGTCGGTCGTCAACGCCGCCCGCGTCTCGTTCGCCCAGCACACCGACGAGATGGATCAGCGCGACCACGGCCTGATTCGCTTCCTGATGCGCGAGCGGCACGGGACGCCGTTCGAGCACAACGCGCTGCGCTTTCACATCAAGTGCCCGATCTTCGTTTGCCGGGAGTGGCAACGCCATCGGATCGGCTCGTTCAACGAGTGGTCGGCGCGCTACTCGCAGCTCGAGGCCGAGTTCTACCTGCCCGAGGCCGAGGACGTGCGGACGCAGGTCGGCAAGCCTGGCGCCTACACGTTCGAGCAGGTCGACAGCGAGCTGGCCGAGAGCGTGCGGGACGCCCAGCGGGCCGTCTACGAGCAGGCCTACGCCACCTACCAGGAGCTGCTCGACAAGGGCATCGCCAAGGAGATCGCCCGCAACGTGCTGCCGGTCGCGATCTACACCCAGTTCTACTGGACGGTGAACGCGCGCAGCCTGATGAACTTCGTCTCGCTGCGGAACGCAGAGACCGCCCAGCGTGAGATCCGCCACTACGGCGCGGCCGTCGAGGCGCTGTTCGCACGCTGCATGCCGATCACGCATGCGGCCTTCGTCGCGAACGACCGCCGCGCGCCGTAAATTCTGCTCGGATAGGCCCAATCCCACCGATGGGGGATGCTCCCCGAGGCCGCCGGCGGCGATGGAGAGACCATGAAGTCCCCCGCCTCCGCGCGCGCGGATAGACCCGCCGTGCGCGAATACGAGCGGATCTCGGCGCAGATCCGTCGTTTCGCGCTGCTCTGGGTCGCCGCTGCGATCGGCGTGCTGGTGTTCATCGCCATCGCCAGCGTGCTGGCATCGACGTATCGCGACGATGCCAACCACCGGGCTCGGGCAGCCGCCGCCGCGCAGCTGGCGGTCGCGCGACTGGAGGAGTCACTCCAGGCCCAGGCCACCGATGTGCTCGGCTACCAGCTGACCGGCGAGGCGTCTTACCGCCAGCAGTACGGCGTCGACGCGACAGTCACCGCCGACGGCATCGTCGAGCTACGGCGGGCTGTCCGGACGGCTGGCTCGAGCGGCGCCGAGTCGGCGCTGCTCGACGACGCGGTATCCTCGATCAACATGTGGCAGCAGCGGGTCGGCCTTCAGATGCCCGGGCACTCTGCCGGGCGGGGCGGCCCGACCACGACGGATACCACTCCCGAGACGGCCGTGCCCGCAATCCAGAAGCGCTTGGACCAGCTCGAGGTGGCGCTGACCGATGGCTCGCGAGCGGCCGTCGCCAGCAGCCGGCAGCACGCCCACATCGCCGATCTGGTTCGCCAGGCAGCGACCCTGCTGGGGCTGATCATCCTGCTGGCCGGCGGCGTGCGACTGCTGCGGCGCGCGTTCAACCTGGCCGGAGAAGCGGACGCGCGGCGCGAGCGCGAGGCGCACTGGAGCGGCCAGATCGAGGCCGTGCTGGCCTGGAGCGTG
>JAWVEC010000016.1:0-3330 GCA_033856975.1 Gaiellales bacterium | reverse complement strand
TTCACGACGATCTCCGGGCTGGACAACGAGCCGCTTTCGACGCCCGACACCGCCTCGGCCGACTACGACCGCGACCTCGGCTATCCCGGCGTCTATCCGTTCACGCGCGGCGTCTATCCGTCGTTGTACCGTGGCAAGCTCTGGACGATGCGGCAGTTCGCCGGCTTCGGCACCGCGGACGACACCAACCAGCGCTTCCGCTACCTGCTCGAGCACGGCCAGACCGGCCTCTCGACCGCCTTCGACATGCCCACGCTGATGGGCTACGACTCCGATCACAGCCGCTCGCTGGGCGAGGTCGGCCGGGAGGGCGTCGCGGTGGACACGCTGGCCGACATGGAGGATCTCTTCCGCGGCATCCCGCTCGACCGCGTCACCACCTCGATGACGGTCAACGCGCCGGCCGCGATCGTGCTTGCGCAGTACGTCTGCGTCGCCGAGCGGCAGGGCGTCTCGCCTGACCGCCTGGGCGGCACGATCCAGGCCGACATCCTCAAGGAGTACATCGCCCAGAAGGAGTGGATCTTCCCGCCCGAGCCCTCGATGCGGCTGATGATCGACATGATCGAGTGGTGTACCAAGACGATGCCGCGCTGGCATCCGATCTCGATCTCGGGCTACCACATCCGCGAGGCGGGGGCGACCGCCGCACAGGAGCTCGCCTTCACCCTTGCCGACGGCTTCGCCTACGTCGAGCACTCGATCGCCCGCGGCCTGGATGTGGACGAGTTCGCGCCCCGGCTCTCGTTCTTCTTCAACGCCCACATCGACTTCTTCGAGGAGATCGCGAAGTACCGCGCCGCCCGCCGGATCTGGGCCCGCGAGCTGCGCGAGCGCTACGGAGCGACCAGCGAGCGGGCGCTCTCGATGCGCTTCCACACCCAGACCGCCGGCGTCTCGCTGACCGCCCAGCAGCCGATGGTGAACATCGTGCGGACGGCGATCGAGGCCCTGGCGGCTGTGATGGGCGGCACCCAGTCGCTGCACACCAACAGCTACGACGAGGCGCTCGCACTGCCCACCGAGGAGGCAGTCCGGCTGGCGCTGCGCACCCAGCAGGTGATCGCCCACGAGACGGGCGTCGTGCACGCCGCCGATCCGCTGGGCGGCTCGTGGCTGGTGGAGTCGCTGACGGACGAGCTGGAGCGTCAGGCCTATGCCTACTTCGACCGCATCGACCGGCTGGGCGGCGTGATCGCCGCTCTGAACGAGAACTTCTTCCAGCGCGAGATCGCCGAGTCGAGCTACCGCTACCAGCAGGAGCTGGAGTCGGGCCGGCGCACGGTGGTGGGCGTCAACGCCCACACCGAGGGCGACGATGGCGCACTCGAGCTGTTGCAGGTGCCGTTCGAGGTCGAGCAGCGGCAGGTGACGCGGCTGGCCGCGGTGCGCGAGCAGCGCAGCCAGCCGCAGGTCGATGCCACGATCGCTGCGCTGCAACGGGCGGCCGAGGGCGACGAGAACGTGATGCCGCACCTGGTCGAGTGCGCCCGGGCCTACGCCAGCGAGGGCGAGATCTGCGACGCGCTGCGCTCGGTGTGGGGCGTCTACCGCGAGACGCCGGTCTTCTAGATGATTGATTCCATCTGATGGCGGCCGTGCACGACCTGGCGGCGATCGATCGCACCCGGCGGGAGGCCGGAGAGCTGTACCGGGAGTTCCTGCGGGTGCCGTCGATGAGCGTGGGGCTGTACGTGCTCGAGGCGGGAGCCGAGGATCCGCAGACGCCGCACGCGGAGGACGAGGTCTACCACGTCGTCTCCGGGCGGGGCGCGATCCGCGTCGGAGACGTCGATCACCCGGTCGCGGCCGGCTCGGTCGTGTTCGTGGGCAAGCAGGTGGAGCATCGCTTCCACTCCATCACCGAGCGTCTGGAACTGCTGGTCGTGTTCGCGCCCGCCGAGACCGGTTGACTAAGAAGCTCTAACGGAATGAATCGTGGATGCATGGCGGATGGCATGCCAGCGGGAGGCGATGGCGCGTCGCAGCCCATATACGGAGTCAATCTGGGCAAGACGCGACATCGCCTCCCGCGCCAGCGTGACGCCGCCAGGCGCCGCGAGGCATTTCGTTAGAGCTTCTCAGCTGGTCGGCTGCTGCCGCCGGAGCTTGATCCCCCTTCGGGGGGATTTCCCGCGCCGCACAACGCCCGGATGCTCGTGGCATGAACCACGCCCGATCGCAACGAGGACAGACGCTTCCTATCATCACGCTGTTCATGTTTGCGATGCTGGGCATGTGCGCACTTGTGATCGACGCCGGCTCCTGGTATCAGCAGAAGCGCAGCCTCCAGAGCGCGGCCGACGCCGGCGCCCTGGCAGGCGCCGCATACCTGCCCGTGAGCTACGCCGCGGCCGGCACCGCCGCGACCGACGAGTACGCCAAGAACGCGAGCGGCGACACCGTCACCTATCGGCAGGCGACGACCTTCGTCGCCAACGACTCGATCGTCGTCGCCGCCAGCCGGCCGGCTTCGAGCTTCTTCGCCAACATGTTCGGGCACGGATCGATCACCGTCAAGGCCACCGCCGAGGCGACCGTGATTCAGAGCGGCGGAGGCGCGCTGCCCTGGGGCATCATGAAGGGCACCTACACGCCCGGCACGACCTATCCGATCTACACCGACAACAGCGGCCCCAACAACGGCGCCATCCGGCTGCCGGCGTGGGACTCAAACAGCGGATCCTGCGTCGACCACGGCGGCACATCCCTGTACTCGGACGAGATCAACGGCTCCGAGGCAGCCTGCATGCTCGCGCTCCAGCAGGTCGTCCGCACCGACACCGGAACGAACACGGGCCCCACGCGGCAGGGGGTCAGCGACCGCTGCGGGACGCTTCAGGCCACCAGCTCGATCGTCACCTTCACCTCCCTTGGCGGGGTCACCATCCTGCAGCCCAGCAGCTGCCAGCTGGTGCTGCTGCCGCTGGTCGAGGGCGCGGACACGGGCGCCGCGACCTGGCCCAAGTCCGGTAGCGAGGACGTGCGCGTGGTCGGCTTTTCATGGTGGGTGATCTCGAAGGTGGTGTCCGGAGGCAAGCAGGTGGACGCCGTCTACATCGGCCCCGCGTCCACCGATCCCACCTCCGGTGGCAGCCTCCCGCCCGCGTACGCCACACAGCTCACCGGCTGACCGAGTTGCGCCAGCGCCGTGGCGCACCAACTAGACTCGCCTCGAGATGAGCCGCCGGATACGAGTCGTTGTCGCGAAGCCGGGCCTTGATGGCCACGACCGCGGCGCCAAGATCATCGCCCGCACGCTGCGCGACGCCGGCATGGAGGTGATCTACACCGGTCTCCACCAGACGCCGGAGCAGATCGTCGAGACGG
>JAWVEC010000015.1:0-8725 GCA_033856975.1 Gaiellales bacterium | reverse complement strand
GGCGCGTCTTGCCGCCCGACTTGATCGTGCCGGGCGAGGCGTCGGCGCCGCGCATGAACGAGACCGGCCCAGAGGCGTAGCCGCCCTTCGAGAGCTGCTCCTTGGAGGAACGCAGCTTGGACAGGTTGATGCCCGAGCCGGAGCCGCCCCGGAACACGCGTCCCTCCTTGGTGATCCATTCCAGGATCGAGTCCATCGAGTCCTCGACCGAGAGGATGAAGCACGCACTGCATTGAGGGTGCTCCTCGAAGCCGACGTTGAACCACACCGGCGAGTTGAAGGCCACCATCTGGTGCAGCAGCAGGTGGGTCAGTTCGTCGTGGAAGGCCTCGGCCTCGGCCTGGTCGATGAAGTAGCTGTCCTTGACGCCCCAGGCCGTGATCGTGTCCACGACGCGACCGATCATCTGACGCACCGAGTGCTCGCGCTGCGGAGAGCTGAGCTTGCCGCGGAAGTACTTCTGGGCGACGATGTTGGTGGCCGTCTGTGACCAGAACGAGGGGAACTCCACGTCCTTCTGCTCGAAGGAGGGGCCGTCCTTGCCGGGGATCAGCGCGGTGCGCGTCTCCCACTCGACGGCGTCGTAGGGGTCGGCGCCCTCGTGCGTGAAGTACCGCTCAACGCCGATCGACACGTCATCCCTGCCCTCGAGTACGTGGGTCTCCGCCGGGTTCTCGGTCATCGCCATTCCGCTCTCCTTCGCCTCTTTGTGTTCCCAGTGAATACTAGCGAACTGGTGTTCGCTGTGTGGTCTTTTTCGATGCTGTCGCGGGCCGCTTTCGGCCCTCCAGCCGGGCCAGCTCGCGCTCGAACTCGGCCACGCTCTGGAAGTCTCGGTAGACGGACGCAAACCTCACGTACGCCACCCGGTCGAGCTCGCGCAGCTCGGCCAGCGCCTCGTCGCCGATCTCGCTCGACGCGACCTCGTCCCGGACGCCGTTTCGCAGCCGCGCCTCGATCGTGACCGCCGCCCGCTCGATCTGCTCCAGCGCGACCGGCCGCTTGACGCAGGCCCGCACCAGGCCGTCCATCAGCTTGCGGCGATCGAACGGCTGGCGGGCGCCGTCACGTTTGACAACAAACAGCGACGCCTCCTCGGTGCGCTCGAAAGTGGTGAACCGCTGGCTGCAAACGAGGCACTCGCGGCGACGCCGGATGGTGCCGCGGCCGGCGACTCGCGAGTCGACGACCTTGGTCTCTCCGTGTTCGCAAAAGGGACAGTTCACGTCTCGGGCTCGATTCTAGATCTTGGGGTCGATTCCTTCTCCAACCACAACATGTGGTGGATTTCTTGGGGCTGGAGCGACCGCGGGGTAGGTATTCTGCACCCCCGCTCGGACGGACTCCGGCAGGTGCCGCTGTGCAGGAAGAATGCGTTCCGGCCGGGCTGCGGTCAGGCCGCCAGCAGCTCGCTGACGGTCGCGCAGCGATAACCCAGCCGGTCGATCTGGGGCAGCGCGATGCGCAGCGCTTCCACCGTCGGCGTTCGGTCGGCCGGGGTGGAGCTGTGCCGTGGCCAGCCGTCGTGCAGGTCGACGATCGCCCCCGGCTCCAGGCCGTCCAGGATCACCGATGCGATCTCGGCCGGGTCTCGCTCCAGCCAGTCCGAGGGGTCGACCGACCACAGCACCGTGGTCGCGAGCATGCGGCCCTCGGCGATGCGGGCACTGCGCAGCGGATCCTCGCCGTAGGGTGGCCGGAACAGCTGCGGCATGTGCCCCAGCAGGCGCTGGCAGCGGGCGATGTCGTGCGCCAGCTCGTCGTCGGTGCAGCGCATCGCGTGCTGGTGGCTGTAGGTGTGGTTTCCGATCTCGTGGCCCTCGGCCAACGTGCGGGCGAGGATCTCCTCGCGGCCCTCGACCGATTCGCCCAGCACGAAGAAGGTGCCGTGGCCGCGGTGGTCGCGGAACAGGTCGAGGATGTCCGGCGTCTGGGGCGAGGGGCCATCGTCGAAGGTGAGGGCGATCAGCGGTTCGGTCAGGCCGTCCCGTGACCGGATGATGCTCATGGGTGCAGCGCGGCCAGCGTCGCCTGCAGGCCGTCGGCCATCGCCACGGCCGGGCGCCAGCCCAGCTCGGCGGCGGCCAGCGAGCAGTCGAGGCAGCTGCGGTCGAGCTCGCCCAGCCGCGACGGCCGGTGCTCCGGCGCCACCGCCGTGCCGGCCGCCGACTGGCAGGCGGCCAGCAGGTCGACCACGTTCGTCTCGGTCTGGGTGCCGATGTTGAATGCCGTCAGTGGCCCCTGGTAGGTCAGAGCGGCAAGGTTGGCGGCCACCACGTCGCCGACGTAGACGTAGTCGCGCGTCTGGCTGCCGTCGCCGAAGATCAGGGGCGTACCGCCCTCGGTCAGGCGGCCGAAGAAGATCGCGACCACGCCCGCCTCGCCATGGGGATCCTGCCGCGGGCCGTACACGTTGCCGTAGCGCAGCACCACGTGGCGGGTGCCGTGGAGCCGGTTTGAGAGGCCGAAGTACTGCTCGGCGCAGAGCTTCGAGACGCCGTAGGGCGACATCGCCAGTGCCGGAGTCGACTCGGGCGAGGGGATCACCTCGGCATCGCCGTACAGCGCACCGCCCGTGGACGAGAAGATCACCCGCGCATCGCACGACCGCGCCGCCTCCAGCACCTGGATCGTGCCGCGCACGTTGACGTCGGCATCGAACAGGGGGTCGTCGACCGAGACGCGCACATCGGCCTGGGCGGCCAGGTGGAAGACGGCCTGCGGTCGCAGCTCGTCGAACAGCGCGCGCATCGCCTCGCCGTCTCGGATGTCGATCTCGCGCAGCTCGGCCGCCGCCGGAACGCGGTCGCGCCGTCCTGACGCCATGTTGTCAACAATGACGACGCGGTCGCCGCGCGCGATCAGCGCGTCTGCGACGTGCGATCCGATGAAGCCGGCTCCGCCGGTGACGATGGCATCCATGGCGCAGCAGGATAGTTGGTTGCGGCTGTGCGGCGGTGCATGTAGGGTTGTTAGGGATTTGTAAAGGAGGCACCGTGGGCAGACGGGTAGGGATCGTGGCGGCGTGCGCGCTGGCGACGTTGAGTGGGCTGATCGGACAGGCGTCGCCACCCGCGTCGGCGGCAACCGATGCCGCGACCGGCATGATCGTCGCGTTGCCCTCGCCGATCGCCTTCGGCGAGGACGGCAGCCGCCTGACCGGCCTCGTGTCCCTCCCCGACGGCGAGCGCTGGGCGGTCGGCACCAAGAGCGTCTCGCTGTACTACTCGTTCTCCAGCTTCCCGTTCGTCAAGCACTGGGATGGCAGTTCGTGGTCGGCCGTGCCGATCTCGATGGAGGGTCGTACCCAGGGGGAGGTGACCACGGTCGCCAGCGACGCCTCCGGCGACGTGGTGCTGGCCGCACAGGTGTGGAGCGATGGGCCACCCGACGAGTACGGTGACCCGACGACGATCGATCGGGAATGGCTGATCGAGCGCTGGACGGGCTCCGCCTTCACCCCACTCGCCCAGCCTCCGTTTGCCGTCACCCAACTCGTCCCCAGCGGCCCTTCCGACGTGACGGCGATCGGCATCGGGGGCGCCTCGCGGTGGGACGGCTCGGCGTGGACGACGATCGCTCCGGCCGTGCCGACCACCACCGTCAGCGCCGCGGCCATGGACGTCGACGGGACGCTGTGGGCGGCGGGCTGGTCGTCCGCGGCGGGCAACCAGCTTGAACGCTGGACCGGCTCGGTGTGGGAGACGGTGCCGATCACCCCAGCCCTTGCGACATCGGGAATCAATGTGATCGCTCCGCTCGCCGGGGGAGGGCTGGCCCTGGAGGGGTACTACCCGACCACGTTCTCCACCTTCGACGGGACGAGCGTGAACGATCTGCCCTCGCCACCACCGCCCAATGCGGGCACAACCGTCGTGGTCGGCCCCCAGTCGCACGCCACGCCGGTGAACGCGAACGTCGACATCGCCGGCAGCTCGCCGAACGACGTCTGGATGAGCGACTACGGCTACCGGTTCCAGTACCACTGGGACGGCCGCTCCTGGAGTTCCCAGCAAACGCTCCACCAGGCGACCCTGGTGGTGGATGGCGACGGCGCTGTGTTCGCAGGTGGCTGGTCGCTCCAGCCGCTGGAGACCAGCGGCGGATCGAGCTCCATCACGGTTCCCCGGGGCGGAGCGGTGTGGTGGCACGCCGGCCATGGCGGCAGTCAGCTGTTCGATGGCTCCCAGCTCATCAACACCCAGATGCTGCCCGATGCGACCGTGCCGCATCGGTTCCGCGCGGCGGGGACGTTCCAGATCGCGGCCGGGGACGCGGTCACGACCGTGGCCGTGGCACCCGACCTGCAGCCGGCGGTGGTCGATCCCGGCCGTACGGTCGCGCTTCGCTGGGCCGACGGCCCCAGCCGGGCGCGGCTGGCGGATGTCGAGGTGCTGCGGCCGGGGGCGGAGCGGTGGATGCTGCTGCGTCGTGACTCGACAGCTGCATGGGCGCCGATCACGCCGGACGCCGGCTCGGGCGTCTACCGCTTCCGGGTGCGCGTCCACCGACCCGACGGACCGCCGTCCGACTGGTCGCCGGACGCCTCGTTGCGGGTGCGGACGTCGGGAGTGGCCACGCCCTCGTGGCAACCTCTGGCGGTGCTGCCGGCATTCGGGCCGGGGTCGACCTTCACTGGCGCGGCGCTCTCGCCGGACGGCACGTTGTGGCTTGGGGGTTCGCCCATGGTCGCCGTCAGTCCGCTCGGTCAGACGAGGTCGGTCAGGACACCGATCAACGACGACTTCGACCAGAGTCTGCTCGGCGTGCGCGGCGGTGTCTGGTCATGCAACATGTACGGGGTGGCCCACGCGGTTGGCGCCGGGCCGGCTCAGGTGATGCTCGGCGGACACTGTGCGGGCATCACCGGCAGTGCGGGCGATGTCTGGGCGCTGTTCGTTGACACCCATCCAGAGCGGGTGGCGCACTGGCACGACGGCCGGTGGACCACCTACCGGCCGGCTGGGGTGCACGGCTACCTGAGCTCGATTTCGAGCGACGGCAAGGGCGGTCTGTGGGCGGTCGGATCGCGCATCTGGCGGTTCGATGGCGGACGCTGGCGGACGATGCCCGGGCCGGCTCCCGGCACGAGCTTCATGCAGGTGAAGGCCTTTGCCCACAGCGCGATCCTGATCGGAGCGGCTCCCGGACCTGAGGCGCCAGTGATGTACCGGTGGGACGGCCGGCGCTGGTCGGTGATCAGGACGTATGCATGGCCGCAGATCGTGGCCTCGTCGATCCGCGACGTGTGGGTGGACTTCGATCACTGGGACGGCCGCTCGTGGACGACCGAGCCGGTGGCCGCAATGGCCGAGCAGGCCAACGGACGCATGGTTGCCTACGACCGTGGCCAGAGGACGCGCTTGCTGCAGGCGACGCCGATGCACCTTGGCGATGACGGGTTTGCGATCGATCGCGCATGGGTGGTGCAGGGCGCGACGACGTTCTGGCGCGTCGCCCCGGCGGCGACGCGCGGGCACCGGCTGATCGACGCGAGTGGTCTTGGCCTGTTCGACCCGGGGATCCACGGACCGGGGTCGATGGTGCTCCTGCGCTTTCCCGCCGCGGGCACGTACCACGTGGCCGACAGCGTGAGCGAGCGCGTCGCGACCGTCCAGGTCGGCATTCGTGTGCTCGACGGCCGGCTTGGACTGGCAAGTGGCACCCTGCCGGCGGGCGCCGGCATCGACGTCCAGATGCAGGCGCGGGGGATGGCCGCCTTCGCCGACTGGATCAGCGACGGCAGCGACCCGACGGTCGCCCTGCCGACAGCGCCGGGCACCTACGCCTTCCGTTCGCGGCTGCGCGACCCGGCCACAGGCGCCGCCACCGGCTGGTCGCCGGTGCGCACGGTCACCGTGGTCTGAGCTCTACGCCGCAGCCTCGGCCGAGCCGGCGTCCAGCCGCTCGACCTCGACCGCCTTCTCGCCGGTCAGCACCAGTCGGCCGGTGAACGGCCCCTGGCGGTCGCGGAACTCGAGCGGCCCGGTGGTGCCCTTCTCGATCACCTGCTTTGCCTCGTCGGGGGTGATCTCGCGGCCCTTCATCGACTTCCAGATCACGAAGCCGCAGCCGGGATTCTTCTTGCTCTTCCACGACGAGCAGCCGTAGGCGCGGCTGTTGCCGCGGATCTCGCCGCCGCAGCGGGGGCAGGTTGCGATCGTCTCGCGCACGACCTTGGCCGCCGAGCGCACCAGCGGCGCCCCGTCCTCGCCCACGATCTGGGGCGTGTTGCCCTCGCCCAGCACAAGCCGTGCCGGCTGCGGCCCGTCGGTCAGCATCGCCTCGCCGTTCTCGAGCAGCGCCCGCACGTCGGCCTCGGTGACGGCGTAGCCCTTCTGCGTCTTCCAGATCGTGAAGCCACAGCCCGGCTCGTCCTTGCTCTTCCAGGATGAGCAGCCAAACGCCTTGCGGTTCTCCTTGATGTCGCCGTCGCCGTTGGGGCAGGGGCCGAGCGCACCGGTCAGCGGTGCGCCGTCCTCGCCCACGATCTGGGGAACGTTGCCTTCAGTGAGAACGAGCTTGGCCGGACGCGGCCCCTCCAGCGTCGCCTCGCCGGTCTCGAGCAGCGTTCGCACGTCGTCGGCCGCGATCGTGAATCCCGCCTGCGTCTTCCAGATCGTGAAGCCGCATCCGGGCTCCTTCTTGCTCCTGTAGGACGTGCAGCCGAACGCGGCCCGGTTCTCCTTGATCTCGCCGTCCCCGTTCGGGCACGGGCCGAGCATCTGCGCCTGTGCCACCGGCACGCCCTGCTCGTCGACGATCTGCGGGACATTGCCCTCTGCCAGCACCAGCCGTGCCGGCGCGGGGCCGTCCAGCTGCGCCGCGCCGTCCGCCAGCAGGGCGGCCACCTGCTCGCGAGTGATCGTGTAGCCGGCCTGCGTCTTCCAGATCGTGAAGCCGCAGCCGGGCTCCTTCTTGCTCTGGTAGGACGAGCAGCCGAACGCGGCCCGGTTCTCGCGGATCTCGCCGTCGCCGTTGGGGCAGTCGCCCAGCGACTCGCTGCGGATGCTGCGGAAGTACTCGACCAGCTCCTCGGTGAAGCGGGCGATGTCGGCCATGAAGGCGGAGCGCTCGGCCTTGCCGTGCTCGATCTCGGACAGCCGCTTCTCCCACGAGCCGGTCAGCTCGGCCGAGGTGAGCGTGTGTGAGCCGAGCAGCTCGATCGTCTGGCGGCCCTTGGGCGTGGCCACCAGCGCCTTGCCCTCGCGCACGATGTAGCCGACCGAGAGCAGCCGCTCGATCGTGTCGGCGCGGGTGGCGGGCGTGCCCAGCCCGCTCTCCTTCATGGCGTCGCGCAGCTCCTCGTCGTCGATCGACTTGCCGGCCGTCTCCATCGCTCCCAACAGCGACGCCTCGCTGTAGCGCCCGGGCGGCTTGGTCTGCTTCTCGAGCACCTCCGCCTTGCTGCAGCGGCCGCGCTCGCCGTCGTCGATCCGCGGCAGCGCCTGCTCGCGCTCGTCGTCCTCGCCGGCCGGCTTCTCGTCGCTCTCGATCGGCTCGTCGCCGAATGCCGGTCCCCGCCATCCGGCCTCCAGCAGGCGCTTGCCCTTGGTGCGGAAACGCGCGCCGCCGGCCTCCGTCACCACCTCGGTGTCCTCGAACCGGGCGTCGGGATGGAACACTGCCAGGTAGCGGCGGCAGATCAGGTCGAAGATGCGGCGGTCGTCGGACGACAGCTCGCCCCGCGGCAGGTCTCCGGTGGGGATGATCGCGTGGTGGTCGTCGACCTTGCCATCGTTGACAACGCGGCCCAGCGGCAGCACGTCCAGCGACTGCACGTACTCGGCGTGGGGCCGGTAGGCGGCGATCGCGGCCAGCGAGGCGGCGATCGGCTTCAGCCGCGGCACCTGGTCGCGGGGCAGGAACTGGGAGCGGGTGCGGGGATAGGTGATGACGGCGCCGTTCGACGAACCCTCGTACAGCCGCTGGGCGGCGGCCAGGGTGCGCTGGGCTGACATGCCGAAGCGGCTGTTGGCCTCGCGCTGGAGGCTGGTCAGGTCGTACAGCAGCGGCGGCCGCGTCTTGCGCTCGGTGCGCTTGACCGACAGCACGGCCGAGTCGGCCCCAGACGCGGCGGTTGCCACTGCATCGGCCCGCTCGCGCTCGGCCGTTCGGTCATCCTTGCCTTCGAACCAGCGGCCGGTGTAGGCGCGCTCCTGGTCGAGCTCGAAGCGGGCGTCCACCTGGAAGTACGTCTCGGGCACGAAGGCATCGATCTCGAGGTCGCGGCGGACGATCAGCGCCAGCGTCGGTGTCTGCACGCGGCCCAGCGAGACGACGCCCTCCAGCCGGCCGACCTTGGTGGCGGCGCGGGTGCCGTTCATGCCGACCAGCCAGTCGGCCTCGCCGCGCGAGCGGGCGGCGTCGCCCAGCGGCGCCATCTCCTCGCCGTCGCGGAGACTCTCGAACCCGTTGCGAACCGCTTCGGCGGTCATCGACGAGACCCACAGCCGCTTCACGGGCTTGGTCACGCCCAGCAGGTCATGGATGTAGTCGAAGATCAGCTCGCCCTCGCGCCCGGCGTCGCAGCCGTTCACGATCTCGTCGACGTCCTTGCGTTTAACGAGCTTGCGCAGTACGTCGAGCTGCTTCTTTCCGCGGCCCTCGATCGGCTTCAGCGAGAACTTCTCGGGGATGATCGGCAGCCGGTTGAGCGACCACAGCTTGTACTTGGGGTCGTAGTCCTCGGGCTCGGCCAGCTCCACCAGGTGGCCGACCGCCC
>JAWVEC010000014.1:0-3494 GCA_033856975.1 Gaiellales bacterium | reverse complement strand
CGCGGCTGACCGTGATCCACGACCTGGAGGGCGCGCCCAAGATGGCGCTGCTGGTCGCAGGCGGGATGGAAGAGCAGGGCGCCGGCGGTGGCTGGAGCTGGGTGCTGAGCGACCTCAAGTCGCTGCTCGAGACGGGCAGTCGCCTGAGCGGGTAGGCGGCGGTAGGGGCACCCTGCGGGTTGGGTGCCGCTCGATCGTGCCAGGCACCGGCCTTTCGGCCGTTGCCTGGCACGGTTGCGGGTGTGATCTGGCGGCGAGCTCGGGTTGGAGGTCAGACCCCTCTCGTGCTCGCGAGGCTATCGGTGCCCGGCGAGCCGCGACCCAGGCTCAGGGCCCGGGGGCCGCTCGATCCGTCATACTGGGCCGTGATGACTGAGATCGCCGCTTCCGCTCCTCGCACGACGGCCGGCAGGCGCTGGCTGCTCATCCTGGCGGCGCTCTGCTGCGCTGGCCTGCTGGCTTGGTGGGTATCCCGGCCTGCCAGGATGGGGCCGCTGGCCCTGCCCGAGAATGGGTCGTCGTGGTCAGGTGCCCCGGTGCTGCCAGGCCAGTGGATGGTCTCGTCGATCATCACCGCGCCGCTCGCTGGTTCAACGCCCGCCGTAATCGATTCGGTGCGGCCAACCGACCCCCGTCAGGCCGCTGGACTCGTCGTGCGATACGCCGTGATGCCGGACGAAAATCACATGCTTCCGGGAGCCGCGCGCGGGTGGCCACCCGCGGGGTACCCGTTGACCCAGGTCCACGGCTTCGTCGTTCCGCCCGGGAGCGGGTTGCGGCTGATCGTGGGGATCGCGACGCGCCGTCTCGGCACGTTTCGGATCGACGCTTTCGACGTCACCTATCGGGTCTTCGGTCACCAGTACACGGCGACCTTCAGGCAGGGCATTCAGCTTCGCTCCACGCCAGACTGCTCGGTCTGCCGGGCAGGCACACAGCTTGCTGGGAGAATCGGCAGCTAGCGAGCCCATCCCCCGCGGTGGTTACGCCGCGGCGTGCTGCACGGCGGTGGTGGCGCTGTGGCGGCGTACGTAGTCGGGCTGATCGACGATGTCAAGCAGCGCCGCGACGATGGATCCCTCGAACTGGGTTCCCGCACCACGCAGCATCTCCTCGCGCGCCTCGGCGATCGGAAGGGCTGTGCGGTAGGCGCGGTCGGACAGCATCGCCGTCCATGCGTCTGCGACCGAGATGATCTGGGCCGCGATCGATATCTCGTCGCCGCGCTTACCGTTCGGGTAGCCCTTGCCGTCGATGCGCTCGTGGTGTTCGCCGACGATCAGCGCGATGTCTCGCGTCTCGGGGCACGCCCGCAGCAGCTCCACCCCGGTGCGGACGTGGTCTCGCATGATGATCATCTCAGCGGTGGTGAGCTGGCCCGGCTTGATGAGGATGTGAAGCGGGGTTCCCACCTTGCCGATGTCGTGCAGCCGCGCCGCGGACAGGCACAGCCGGCGCTCGGCGACCGAGACGCCCAGCCGTGCGCACAGCCGCGCGGCGATGTCGATCATGGCGACGCTGTGCTCCTGCAGCGCCTGCTCGCCGTCGAGCCGGTCTGCGAGCGCCTCGAGCCACGCGACGGTGCCGGTCTCGGAGATCGTGATCGAGCGTTGCGGCGAGCCCGCATACCCGACGTGGACGGCGTTTCTGCCGGCCGTCTTGGCCTCATACAGGGCGCGATCGGCGACCCGCAGTAGCTCGTCGGTGTGCTGCGCGTGCCCGGGCATGCAGGCCGCGCCAACCGAGATCGTGACCTGGATCGAGACGCCGTCAACGGTGACCGGCTCGAAGCTGACGGCATGGCGGCAGCGCTCGGCCAGCGCGGCGATCGACTCGATCGTCACGCCCAGCGCGAGCACGGCGAACTCCTCGCCCCCCATCCGCGACAGGGTGTCCGACGGTCGGATCACCCCAGCCAGCCGGTTCGCGATCTGCTGCAGCACCCGATCGCCCAGCGGATGGCCATAGCCGTCGTTGATCGCCTTGAAATGGTCGATGTCGATCGTGAGCACGCCCACCGTCTGGGCGCTGCGAACGGCCTCGTCGGCGCTCATCGCCAGGCGAGCGTCGAACACCCGCCGGTTCGAGATGCCCGTCAACGCGTCGGTCTCGGCCATCGTCTGCATCTGGCCCGCCAGCTGCTGGCGGTCTGACAGCGCGACGTGCAGCCGCGTGACGACGATCAGCACGCCGAACAGCGCGGCGCAGATCGCCACCAGGCTGACCGTACCGCCGGACGAGAGCACCACGATCAAGCTCAGCAGCACGATCACGCCCACGGTCGTCACCCACACGCTCAAGCCGCGCGACTGCCGCTCCTCGCTGACCTGTGCACCAACTCCCGTGAGCTCGGCGACAGCACCCACGATCAGCAGCGACCAGGTCACCTGCCAGCCCGTCAGCACCCAGCTTCCGTCCTGGCTGGCGTTGACGGTGAACACGTAGGAGTACACCAGCCATGACGCGGCCTGTGCGGCGATCCCCAGCGCCACCAGCTTCATCCCCAGCGGCAACCGTCTGTCCGCCACCATCAACCCGCCGGCCACCCAGATCCCGGCCAGCACGGCCAGCAGCGTCTCGGCCAGGGCGACCTTGTCGGCGCCGCTGAGCAGGCCGCCACCGAGCTGTGGCTCGATCACGAGCGTGACGGCGACGTAGCCGAGCACCACCAGCCACATCAGTGCGTCAAGCAGCGCACGAATCCGCTGACCGCGCGATCCGAACCCGAAGCCGACCCACAACACGGGGCCGAGCATCAACAGGCCGATCAGATAGAACACGTCCGCCAGCGACGGCGTCGGGTAGCGGTGAACGACCAGAACCAGCGTCACCCAGGTGATGTCGGCGCAGAGACCGGCCAAGGTCGATACGGCGGCCAGCGTATAGAAGGCGCGGCGCCGGCCGGACGCGTGGCGGGCGGCCAGGCCCAGCAGCACCACCGCCGCGGCCTCCATCATCGGATAGACGAAATTGTCGAGCACCTTGCCGCTGGTGCCGCTGTGCGATACCAGCTGCGTCGCCACCAGGTAGCCGAGCACCTCGATCGCGCACAGGCTCGCCACCACCATCAGCAGGCGCGAGCGAACATTCAGGCGGAGGTGTCCATACACTCTTCGTGTGATCGGCATCGCTCCGAGCGCCCGCCTAAGTACATCCCCTGATACCGGCCTACCGCAAAGTGGGGATCCCCACGGCGGCGGGTGCGCGCAAGGCGCTCAGATCCGCGTCAGCGGCGCGTAGCCGAGCACCAGCCGCCGCTCGGAGCGATCCTCGCGGAAGCGCACCGTGACCGTGCCGTCGCCCGACAGGGCGGTGACAACGCCCTCCCCCAGCGTGGCGTGTGCCACCTCGTCGCCCAGCGAGAGGTCGATTCGGGGCAGATCGGGCGCGCGGAACTCGCGCCGCGAGGCCGAACCGGCCCCGGGCGCGGACGGAGACGCCCAGCCGCCCGGCTGCCGCTCCCACTCCACCCGGTCGGCCGGCACCTCGTCCAG
>JAWVEC010000013.1:0-6114 GCA_033856975.1 Gaiellales bacterium | reverse complement strand
CCCGAGCTGGTGGCCGAGGTGGCCGACCTGTGGTTCCACAGCATGCTGCTGCTGGCCCGCGACGGGCTCGATCCGCTGGCACCGCTGGAGGTGCTGAAACAGCGTCGCAAGTAGAGTGGCGATCGTGATTCGGCGGCTGACGGCACCGCTTGCACTCCTCGTCCTGGCAGCGGCATGCTCGGGCGGCGGCAGCGCCAGCAGCGCGCCCACCGGCAGCACGGCGGCGTCCGTGCCCACCGTCGCGACGCTCCCCCCGCACGGCACCGTGAAGCTGTCGGACGGCGTGATCTACACCGTGGTCGCGCCCGGGTCGACCCTGAAGCTGGACAACGTCGCGCTTCGGATCGACAACCTGCGCTGGGAGAAGTCGGTCAGCGTCCCGTTCACGCCGCTCGGCACGCGCGTCTTCGCCGTGTTCACGGTCACGATCACCAATCTCAGCGGCGGCGACACGAAGCTGTCGGGGACCCAGATCTGGCTCCGCAACCAGGGTAACCGTCCCTTCCTGGCCGCAGGCCAGGCGGCCGTGCCGCGGCCGCTGGTGGGTGCCGCGCTGCCGGCCGGCGGCAATGTCACCGGCACGCTCGTGTTCCCGCTGCCGGCCAAGCTGGCCGGCGGGCTGCTGCTCTACCGGCTGGGTGACTTGCCGGCCACCGCGAAGCACGTGGGTATCGCCCGCTACTGACGCCGGACATGGAATCAACCATCTAGATGTCCCTTGACGAGTACCGCAAGAAGCGCGACCCGGACCGAACGCCCGAGCCGCCTGCCGGCAAGCGCAAGGGGCGCGGCAAGCAGCCGGTGTTCGTCGTCCAGCGACACGACGCTCGCCGGCTGCACTACGACCTGCGGCTCGAGATGGAGGGCACCCTGGCCAGTTGGGCGCTCCCGAAGGGCCTGCCGCTGGAGCCTGGGGAGAAGTACCTCGCGGTGCACGTCGAGGACCATCCGATGGAGTACGTCGACTTCTCGGGCGTGATCCCGAAGGGCCAGTATGGCGCGGGCACGATGGAGATCTGGGATCGCGGCGTCTACCAGCTGGTCGAGCGCAAGAGGGATGGCGGACTGACCGTGCGGCTGGACGGCAAGCGGCTGTCCGGGCTGTGGACGCTTGTGCCGGCCCGCCTGGGCGGCGAGGAGCGAAACTGGCTGCTGATCAAGAAGCACGACACCGGGGAGGCGGAGCCGGCGGCTGCGGCTGCGGCCGGCTATGCGCCGATGCTGGCAACGGCCGCGGAGCGGCTGCCGACCCGGGGAGAGTGGCTGTTCGAGGTGAAGCTGGACGGCTACCGCGCGATCGCGCGCCTGGCGGGCGGCGAAGCGTCGCTGACCAGCCGCGGCGGCAACGACCTGGGCGCCCGCTTCCCCGAGATCGCGCGCGCCCTTCCCCACGCCCTGCGCACCAGCGACTGCGTCGTCGACGGCGAGCTGTGCATGCTGGACGAGCGCGGGCGGCCCGATTTCGGGCTGATGCAGCGCGGGGAGGGATCGCCGGCCTACTACGTTTTCGACCTGCTCGAGCTGGAGCGCCAGCCCCTGCTGGAGCAGCCGCTGGCGCGCCGGCGTGAGCAGCTGGAGGCGCTGCTGGTGGGCGGCAACCCGCTGGTGCGGCTGTCGTCGGGCTTCGATCAGGGCGACGCGCTGATGGCGGCCGTGCGGGAACAGGACCTCGAGGGCGTGGTGGCCAAGCGGCTGGGATCGATCTACCGGCCCGGTCGGCGAAGCGCCGACTGGGTGAAGGTCAAGACGCGTGAGGACGGCGAGTTCGTGATCGTCGGGTGGACGAAGGGCACCGGATCGCGCGAGGCGCTGGGAGCGCTGCTGCTGGCCGAGCCGGCAGACGACGGGCTGCGGTTCGCGGGCGCGGTCGGCAGCGGCCTCGACCAGCGCGTGATCGAGCGCCTGCTGCGCGTGCTGGAGCCGCTTCGGCTGCCGCGCTCAGCGATCGACCCGGTGCCGAAGCTGGCGAAGACGCCGGCCCGGGACGTGCGCTGGGTCGAGCCGCGGCTTCGCTGCCGGGTCAAGTTCGCCGAGCGCACCCGCGACGGCCGGCTGCGGGCGCCGGTGTTCGTCGCTCTGATCGAGGACGACGCACCGCAGTCGCACTCGCGCGTCGCTCTGACGAACCCGGACAAGGTCTTCTTCCCCGCCGACGGCGTCACCAAGGGCGACCTGTTCGCCTACTACCGGGCGGTGGCGCCGGTGGTCGTTCCGCACCTCAAGGACCGGCCGTTCACGATGCTGCGCTATCCGGACGGCATCGAGGGCAAGAGCTTCTTCCAGAAGGACGCGCCCGACCACATGCCGGACTGGATCCGCACCTACCGTCACGAGGGCATCCGCTACGCGCTGGTGAATGACGTCGACAGCCTGCTGTGGATGATCAACATGGGCTGCATCGACCTGCACCCGTGGCTGGCGCGCTGCGACCGGCCCGACCGGCCCGACCTGGTGATGTTCGACCTGGATCCGGCCGACGGCGTGCCCTACTCGGCCGTCGTCGAGGTGGCGCTGCTGGTGCGCGAAGCGCTGACCGCACTCGGACTGGAGGGCGTGCCCCGAACCAGCGGAGGCAAGGGCATGCACGTGCTGGTGCCGATCGAGCGGCGGCGCAGCCACGATGAGGCGCGCGGGTTCGTGTACGCGGTGGCGCGGGCGCTGGCGCGCCGGCATCCAGACCAGATCACGACCAAATGGCGGCGCGCTGAGCGACACGGCGTGCTGATCGACGCCAACCAGAACGGCCTCGGGCGGACGACGGCCGGCGCCTACTCGGTGCGGCCCCGCCCAGGTGCCACCGTGGCCACGCCGCTTCGGTGGGACGAGCTGACGCCCGATCTCGATCCGGCGTCGTTCACCATGGAGGTCGTGATGGAGCGGGTCAGCCGGCTCGGCGACGTGGCTTCGGCGCTGCTTGGCCGGCGCCAGCGGCTGCCGTAGAGCGCCTAACAGAATGACCCGTGGATGGCTGGCGAGGGGCTGACCAGCGGGAGACCTCGCGGTGTCGAAGCTCATATACGGAGTCCATCTGCGCCGCGACGCCGCGTGGTCTCCCGCGCCAGTCAGACGCCGCCAGACGCCGCGCGGCATTCTGTTAGGCGCTCTTAGCCTTCTTCGGCTTGCTCTTGGCGGCAGGCTTCGGCTTCTTGCCCGGGCGAGCCTCGTCCAGCGATGCCTGCAGGGCGGCCAGCAGGTCTGGGGCAGGCGTCCGCTCAGCGGTCACCACCTGCTTCACACCCTCACCGCTGCGCTTGGCCTCGATCACACCCATCAGCCGCTCGCGGTACTGGTCGTGGTACTTCTCGACGTCGAAGTCGCCCCGGTACTGGCCGATCAGCTGAGCCGCCATCTCGAGCTGGCGCTTGTCGACCTTGATGCCGTCGGGCGCGATGCCCTCGGCCGGGCGCACCTCGTCGGCGAAGAACATCTTCTCCAGCGTCAGCACGCCGTCGCGAACGCGCAGGCAGGCGAGGTTCTCGCGCTCGTGGAAGACGTAGGTGGCGACCGCGACCAGCTCGGCGTCCTCCATCGCGGCGACCAGCAGCGCGTAGACGGGCTCGCCGGGCTTGTCGGCCGGGCCCAGGTAGTACGTGCGCTCGAAGTAGATCGGGTCGATCTGCGAGGCGGGCACGAAGTCGTGGATCGTGATCGTCTTGTAGCTCTCCGGCGCCGCCGCCTCGAAGTCCTCGTCGTGCAGGTAGACGAACTCGTCCTCGTCGACCTGGTAGGCCTTCACGATCTCGTCGCCGGGCACCACCTTCTCCTCGAGCTTGCAGATCTTCTGGTAGCCGATCCGGCCGCCATCCTTCTCGTGGATCAGGTTGAACTTCAGGTTCTGCTCGCTGACAGCGGCATACATCCGCACGGGGGCGTTGACCAGCCCGAAGCTGATGCTCCCTGTCCAAACCGCTCGTGGTTTCGCCGCAGCCATCTGTCTCCTACACCATAGGTGGGAGAACCCTGTTCTGGCAACCGCGGTCGACTCCTGCCTCGAAACCTGGAACCGGTGAGCGGCGGCCGCGGTCGAACGTTCGTCCGCCGACCGCTCGCCAAGGAGGAACACGATGAATGACCGGCTCTCACAGGCCGTCGTCACGGGTGCGCTGTGCGTGCTCGCAATCGCCGGCTACACCAGCCTCCACGGAGGTGGCGGCGCGCCGGAGGCACGGGCCTCGAACACGCCAAGCTCCAAGGGCATGCAGGTGTCTGGCGTCGGCACCGTCACGCTCCATCCCGACCAGGCAACGATCGTCTTCACCACCAAGGGCCGCGGCACCTCGCTGGCCGCTGCCCAGAACCAGGCCAGCCGCGCGATGCAGCGATTGATCTCGGTCATGCAGGCCGGCGGAGTCGCGCGCACCGACCTCCAGACGGGTAGCGCTCGCGCCTCCAAGCTCAACTCCCAGTCCGCCACCTACGTCGCCAACCAGCGGCTGACGGTCACGGTGCGGACACCGTCCAAGGCCGGTGCGCTGGTTGCCAAGGGCGTCAACGCCGGTGCGCACGGCACGGTCGGGCCCACGTTCTCGATCGGCGATCGCCAGAAGGCGTATGACGACGCGCTGGCGGCCGCCGTCAAGCAGGCGCGCTCGAAGGCGGACGCGATCGCCGCCGCCTCCGGCGTGCGGGTTACCGGGATCGTCTCGGTCAACGAGGGCGGCTCGCCGTACCCGTACGCCGCCGACGGGCTGTTCGCGCCCAAGGACATGGCGTACGGAGCAGCTTCCGCCATCCGGGTGCCGACCCGAGCCGGCATGCGCCAGGTCGAGGCGCAGGTGAACGTGGTGTTCGCCTACGGCTGATCGCGGTCGAGCATGTCCTCAACCGTCTCGCGCAGCTGCACCAGCCGCGCCTCGCCGCCGCTCACCATCACGGCGGCGGGCCGCGGCAGCAGGTTGTAGTTCGAGGCCATGCTGGCGGCATAGGCGCCGGTCACCGGCACCGCGAGCAGATCGCCGGGGTGCAGCTCGGGCAGTGCGATCCGCTCGATCAGCACGTCGCCCGACTCGCAGTGCTTGCCCGCGATGGCATAGGTGACGGTGGGTTCGTCCTGTGGCCGGTCGCAGACGATCGCGTCGTAGCGGGCGCCGTACAGCGCGGGGCGCGGGTTGTCCGACATGCCGCCGTCGACCGCCGCGTACAGCGTGCCGTCGCCGCTTCGCTTGATCGCGCCGACGGTGTACAGCGTCGTTCCTGCGGGGCCGGCGATGGAGCGGCCCGGCTCCAGCAGCAGCTCGGGCATCGGCAGCCCGAAGGCGATCAGGCGATCGGTGAGGTGGACGCAGATCGCCTCCACCGCGGGCTCGATGGCAAGCTCCAGGTCACCCTCGGCGTGGGCGACGCCCAGTCCCCCGCCCAGGTCGAGCACCCCCAGCTCGCCCAGGCCATGCTGCTCGATCAGCTCCACCAGCCAGTCGGCGGCGCGGTCGTAGGTCTCGACATCGTTGATCTGTGATCCCAGGTGCACGTGCAGCCCGGCCGGCTGCACGTGCAGCAGCGAGCCGGCCCGGTCGAGCGCATCCAGCGCATCCGGCGCGGACAGGCCGAACTTCGAGCCGTGATGGCCGGTCATGATCTTGTGGTGGGTGTCCGCCTCGATGCCGGGGGTGACGCGCACCAGCACCCTCTGCACCCGCCCGGCCTCGCCCGCCAGCCGATCGATCTGCTCCAGCTCGTGCAGGTGGTCGACCACCACCAGCCCCGCGCCGGCCGTGATCGCCGCCCCAAGGTCGGCCGATGACTTGTTGTTGCCGTGAACGACGATCAGGGCGGGATCGACGCCGGCCCGAAGCGCCGCCGCCAGCTCACCCTCGGATGCGACGTCCGCGCCCAGCCCCTCGTCCGCGAGCACCCGGATCACGTCCACGGTGGCGTTCGCCTTGCACGCGTAGACCGCCCGTGAGGCTCGCGGGTAAGACTCGAGCCCGCTCAGGTAGGCACGGGCGCGCCGGCGCAGCTCGGCCTCGTCGTAGACGTAGAGCGGCGTCCCGAACCGCTCCGCCAGCAGGGAGGCCGTGACGCCGCCGATCGTGAGCTCACTCATGTGGCGCAGTCGCGCGTCGCCAGGCACGGGGGTGACTTCGGTGCCTGGCAACGGCCGAGAGGCCGGTGCCT
>JAWVEC010000012.1:0-3540 GCA_033856975.1 Gaiellales bacterium | reverse complement strand
ATCAACGCCTGGCCCTCGCTGCGGCGCGACCTGCTGCACCTGGTCGGCCGGCTGACGCCCAGCTTCGGCATGCAGGTCGGCTTCTACTACAAGACGTTCATCCACCCCAAGCGGGCGTGGCCGCTGTACGAGAAGATGCTGCGAAACGCGGCCGGGCTGGGCCGGCTCGATCCCGAGCACCGCCGCACCGAGCGCTTCGACAAGGTGCACCGCCACGTCGACGTGCTGGTGGTCGGCGGCGGCGAGGCCGGCCTGGAGGCGGCGGCCGAGGCGGCCGAGGCCGGCAAGGGCGTGACGCTGGTGGACGAGAGCCTGGCGCTGGGCGGGAGCCTGGCGTGGAGCGGTCCCGCCGCGCGGGCGCGGCTCGACGCGCTGCTGGCGCGGATCGAGGCCGGCGGCGTGGAGGTGCTGCAGCCAGCGTATGCCGGCGGTGTCTACGAGGGGCTGCTGACGCCCGTCTACCAGGGCCGCACGATGCACCGCTTCCGGCCGGCCGAGCTGGTGATCGCGACCGGCTCGATCGAGCAGCCGCTGGTGTTCGGCAACAACGACCTGCCAGGCGTGATGCTGGCCGGCGCCGCCCGCCGGCTGGTCAACCAGTTCCGGATCATGCCCGGCGAGCAGGCGGTGCTCGTCACCTCCAGCGAGGAGGGCCTGGACGCCGCGCTCGACCTGGCCGACGGCGGCGTCAACGTGGTGGCGGTGGCCGACTCGCGGGCCGACGCCGACGGCAGCCGCATCGAGGACGCCGGCATCGAGTACCTGTCGGGCTTCCGGCCCTGGCAGGCGAAGGGATCGGGGCACGTCACCGGCGTGGTCGTGACCAGAGACGGCGAGCACCGCACCTTCGGCTGCGACCTGCTCCTGATGTCGGGCGGCAGCGTTGGGCTGACATCGTTCGTGACCCAGGCCGGCGGCAGCATCCGCTACGACCGAGATCAGCGCCGCTACGTCCCGGACGGGCTGCCTCCCGGCATGCGCGTCGTGGGAGCCGCGGCGGGATCGGCGGCTGCGGCCGGCGCCGTGCCGGCGGCCGCGCCCAAGACGATGTGCAAGCAGATCGTCTGCTTCTGCGAGGACGTCACCACCAAGGACATCGCGCTCTCGCTGGACGAGGGCTTCCGCTCGCTGGAGCTGGCCAAGCGCTACACCACGGTCACGATGGGCCCCTGCCAGGGGCGCATGTGCCATCGCAACTCGGGGCTGGTGATCGCCGACAAGCTGGGGGTCGATCCCGACTCGCAGCGGGTGGGCGTGACGACGGCGCGGCCGCCACACAACCCGACCAGCTTCTCGCTGCTGGCGGCCCGCGGATACGAGCCGGTCAAGCGCACATCCACGCATCACTGGCACGCCGAACATGGCGGCAAGATGCTGTGGGCGGGCGACTGGAAGCGTCCCTACGACTACGGCAATGCCGACTCCGAGGCGGCGGCGGTGCACGACTCGCTGGGGCTGATCGACGTCTCCACGCTCGGCAAGCTGATCGTGCGCGGCCCCGATGCGGCCGTGTTCCTGGAGCGGATCTACCCCAACCGGTTCGGAGACATGAAGCTGGCCCGCGTCCGCTACGGCATTGTCTGTGGAGACGACGGCTCGATCATCGATGACGGCACGGTGGCGCGGCTGTCCGACCAGGAGTACTACGTCACCACCACCTCGTCGGGCGCCGGCGCCATGGAGCAGTGGTTCACATGGTGGAACGCGGTCTGGAAGATGGACGTGCAGATCGTCAACGTCACCTCGACCCTGGCCGCCTTCAACCTGGCCGGGCCGAATGCCCGCACAGCGCTGGCCAAGCTGACCGAGTTCGACCTCTCCAACGAGGCCTTCCCCTACCTGGGCGCGGGCCACGCGGTGATCGCCGGCGTGCCCTGCCTGCTGCTTCGGATCGGCTTCGTGGGCGAGCTGGGCTACGAGATCCACCTGCCCACCGCGGCCGGCGAGCACGTCTGGGAGACGCTGATGGAGGCCGGCGACGAGTTCCGCGTCAAGCCCTTCGGGCTCGAGCCGCAGCGCGTGCTGCGGCTGGAGAAGATGCACGTGATCATCGGCCAGGACACCAACGCCGAGTCGAACCCGCTCGAGGCGGCGATGCCCTGGATCGTCAAGCTGGACAAGGAGAGCGACTGGATCGGGCGCTACGCGATCGAGTGGTACAAGCGGCGCGGAAACAGGCTGGCGCTGGTCGGCTGGGAGGGCCAAAACGGCCAGGTGCCCAAGGAGGGCACGCAGGTGGTGGGCGCCGGCGGCGAGCCGGCCGGACGCATCACCAGCTCGCGCTTCTCCCACCGGCTGGGCAAGGCGATCGGCATCGCCTGGGTGCCCGTTGCGCAGGCCGAGGAGGGCACCGCGATCCGGATCTCGGACCCGAGCGGCGCGACCATCCCGGCCACGGTCACACACCGTGCCTTCTACGATCCCGACGGAGAGAGGTTGCGTTCGTGAGCAGCACCGAGAATCCCTTCGCGTTCCTGTCGCCGGCGGCGGCAACCGGCGCCGTCCTACGCACGCCGATGGAGCGAAACCACCGCGCCGCCGGCGCCACCTTCCAGGAGCAGGACGGCTGGCGGATCGCCGTTTACGAACCCGCGGATACCGACCTTGAGTCCTGGACGGCCGACCTCTCACACACCGGTAAGCTGGACGTGCGGGGCACCTCGCAGCGGATCGACGAGCTGACCGGGGGGCTCGAGCTGGGCCGCGGCAACGAGACCGGCGGCGTGTGGACGCTGCGGCTCTCGCCCACCCACGCGATCGTGATCTGCCCGTTCGATCGCGTGCTCGAGCTGGCCGAGCGGATCGGGGACGGCGTGGTCGACATGACCTGTGGCTGGGCGGCGGTGATGCTGGGCGGCCCCGCGGCGCGCGAGGTGTTCATGCGCTCCTCGTCGCTGGACGTGCGCGAGCAGCGCTTCCCGTCCGGCGCCTGCATGGCCGGCTCGGTGATGCGATGTCCCTCGATCGTGCTGAACGACGATGGCCGCTTCTGGGTGCTGTGCGGATGGGAGTTCGGCGAGTACATGTGGGAGGCGCTGCTGGACGCCGGCGTGCACCACGGCATCGCGCCCGTCTCGGCCTCGGTGGCACTGCCGGAGACGGCGGTGGCGGGATGATCGGCCTGCTCAAGAAGCACCGCTTCTTCCGCGACCACGACCTCAAGTCGAGCTACGACGTGGTCATCATCGGCGCCGGCGCGCACGGGCTGGCGACCGCCTACTACCTCGCCAAGCGCCACGGTCTGAAGCGGATCGCCGTGCTCGACCGAAGCTACATGGGCGCCGGCGCATCGGGCCGCAACACCACCATCATCCGCTCCAACTACCTGACGCCCGAGGGTGCGCGCTTCTACGAGGCCAGCGTGAAGCTGTACGAGTCGCTGTCGCAGGAGCTGAACTTCAACATGATGTTCTCCCAGCACGGCCACCTCACGCTCGCCCACTCCGACCGCTCGGTGAACACGATGATGGAGCGGGCCGAGGTCAACCGGCTGGTCGGCATCGACTCGCGCGTCGTCTACCCGGACGAGATCAAGCAGCT
>JAWVEC010000011.1:0-3663 GCA_033856975.1 Gaiellales bacterium | reverse complement strand
CCGTAGGCCGTGATCAGGATCAGCAGCATGATGCGCGGCTTGGTCAGCGTCACGTAGTCGTCGATGACGGTGCGAACCGACGTGCGCAGCGGATGTGGTGCGGTCGCCATGCTCATCCGACTGTGCCCTCGTGCACCGGCGGCTGGCCGGCCAGCTCCCGTCGCAGGTCATACAGCGGCCGCTCGCTGCGGATGGGCGGCAGGCTGTCGAAGTTGTGCGCCGGCGGCGGTGACGTGGTGTACCACTCGAGCGTGTTGGCCTGCCAGGGGTCGTTGCCGGCGACGCGGCCGTGGCGAAGCGACGTGACGCAGTTGTAGACCACCATCAGCACGCCCGCCGAGAGCACGAACGAGCCCAGCGTGGACAGCTGGTTCATCAGCTCCCAGCCGGGATGGCCCGGGTAGCTCGCGATCCGCCGCGGCATCCCGGACAGCCCGGCCGCGTGCATCGGGAAGAACGTCAGGTTGAAGCCGACGAACAGCACCCAGAAGCTCCAGATGGCCAACGAGCGGTTCATCATCCGGCCGGTCATCTTCGGGAACCAGTAGTGCAGGCCGCCGATCACCGCGAACACCGGCACGGTGCCCAGCACGTAGTGGAAGTGCGCCACAACGAAGTAGCTGTCGGTCACCTGAAGGTCGACCGGCGAGGCCAGGAACAGCCCTGACAGGCCGCCGATCAGAAACAGGCCGATGAAGCCGACGGCGAACAGCATTGGCGGCTCGAACCGGATCCGGCCCATCCACATGGTGCCGATCCAGTTGAAGATCTTGACGCCGGTGGGCACCGCGATCGCCACCGAGGCGAGGATGAACCAGGCGTTCACCGGGCCGTTGAAGTTGGTCGCGAACATGTGATGGCCCCAGACCAGGAAGCCCATGAACGCGATCGCCGCCACCGAGTAGACGAGTGCCTTGTAGCCGAACAGCGGCTTGCGCGAGAAGACGGGGATGATCTCGGAGATCATGCCGAACCCGGGCAGCGCCATCACGTACACGACCGGGTGCGAGTAGAACCAGAACAGGTGCTGGTAGAGGATCGGGCTGCCGGTGCTGGGGTCGTAGAAGCCGGTGCCGAAGTTGCGGTCGAGCAGAAGCATGGTCAGCGCCCCGGCGAACACCGGCCCGGCGGCCAGGATCATGATCGAGTAGAAGTCGATGCACCAGGTGAACAGCGGCATCCGGGTCAGGCGCATGCCGGTGGCGCGCATGTTGTGGATGGTGCAGATGAAGTTGATCGCGCCCAGGATCGACGAGATGCCGATGATGTGCAGCCCCACGATCCAGAAGTCGACGCCGTGGCCGGGCAGCTGCACCGAGAGCGGCGGGTAGGCCGTCCAGCCGGCGCCCGACGCGCCGCCGAACAGGAAGCTCGAGTACATCGCGATGCCGCCGAACAAGAGCAGCCAGAACGATGCCGCGTTCAGCTTCGGGAACGCCATGTCGCGGGCGCCGATCTGGAGCGGCACGAAGTAGTTGCCGAAGGCCGCCATCACCGGCACCACGAACAGGAAGATCATGGTCGTGCCGTGCATGGTGAAGATCTGGTCGTACTGCTCCGGCGAGACGACCGTGCCCGCGCTGGTCTCGAGCTGCAGCCGGATCACCAGTGCCATCAACCCGCCGGTCAGGAAGAAGAACAGCGTGGTGATCAGGTACATGATGCCGATCCGCTTGTGGTCGACGGTCACCAGCCAGGAGCGCAGGCCGGCGGACGCCGGCGAGACGGGGACGGAAGCGGGGATGGGCTGGGCGGTTGCCATCGGGCTCTACTGTGCCTTGTCCGCCAGGTACGCGTCGAAGTCCTGCTTGCTGACGACCTCGACCTTGATCAGCATCGTCGCGTGGCCGGGGCCGCAGAACTCGGCGCACTGGCCCACGAACGTGCCCGTCCTGTCGGCCCGAAACCAGGTGTGCGTGGTGCGGCCGGGGATCACGTCGGTCTTCTGTCCCAGCGGCTCGACCCACCAGTCGTGGATCACGTCCTTCGACTGCAGCGAGAGGTGGATCGGCACGCCCACCGGCACCACCAGCGTGTTGGCGTCGGCCGACGCCGGGTGCTTGCCGTCGGGGTAGGTGTAGGTGAAGCTGTACTGCTGTGCCATCACCGAGATCTCCATCGCGCCCTTGGGCACGTCGCTGACCGACGGCAGCTTGTAGAAGGTGAAGGCCGACAGGCCGACCAGGATCAGGATCGGCACGATCGTCCAGCCGATCTCGAGCCGGGTCGAGCCGTGCACCTGGGGCGGCTCCGGCAGGTGCTCGCCCGGCCGCTCGCGGAACCGGATCGCCGAGTACACGAGCCAGCCGCCGACCAGCACGAAGACGGTGACGGTGACGCCCAGGATGGCGCGGTAGATCTCATCCAGCGCGTGCGCGTTCGGCGACGAGGGGTTGCTGAACGTGGCCGTGTCGGCGAATGCGGGCTGCGCCGTGACCATGGCCGTCAGCACGGCCAGCAGGGCAGCGGCGAGTATCCAGTGGCGGCGGCGATGCGTCAGGGTCACGAGCGCCCCGATTCTACAAGCGACCGGCGTCCGGCGTTGCCGTCACCGGCGGTCATGCCTCCGGCGGCTCGGGCGGCTCCGGCCTGGGGGGCTTGGCCGGCCGCGCCGGCGCCGGCTTGGTGCCGGCCGCGCCCTCGCTGAACGCGGCGCCCAGCCCGGCGATGGCGCCCATCGCATCGGCCGCTCCGGTCGGCAGCAGCAGCAGCTTGTTGGCGTCGCCGGCGGCCACCGCGGGCAGCGCCTCGAGGTACTTGTAGCCCAGCATGTCGCTCGGCCGGGTGCCCGTGTCGTGCACCATCTTGAAGATCTTGGTCAGCGCCTCCGCCTCGCCCTCGGCCCGCAGCGCGCGCGCCTTCTTCTCGCCCTCCGCCCGCAGCACGTTCGACTGCTGCTCGGCCTCCGCGTTCAGGATCGCGGCCTGGCGCAAACCCTCGGCCCGCAGGATGGCCGACTGCTTGTCGCCCTCCGCCTGCAGGATGGTGGCGCGCTTGGCACGGTCGGCTCGCATCTGCTGCTCCATCGCCTCCTGGATCGTGCGGGGCGGATCGATGCTCTTCAGCTCCACCCGCGTCACTCGCACGCCCCACTTCTCGGTCGCCTCGTCCAGCACCGTGCGCAGCTGGGTGTTGATCGAGTCGCGGCTGGTCAGCGTCTCCTCGAGCGTCATCGCCCCGACCACGTTTCGCAGCGTGGTGATCGCCAGCTGCTCCATCGCCTGCAGCACGTTCGCCACCTCGTAGGTCGCCCGGAATGGGTCGGTGACCTGGTAGTAGACGACGATGTCGATGCCGATGGTGACGTTGTCCTGCGTGATGACGGGCTGGGGCGCGAACGCCTGCACCGTCTCGCGCATGTCGACCACGGCCGTGATCCGGTCGAGCATGGGGAGGATCACGTGCAGTCCGGGCGTGAGCGTCGTGCGGTACTTGCCCCACCGCTCGACCACGCCCACCCGCGCCTGCCGGACGATCCGGATCGACGAGGCGACCACCAGCACCGCGAATGCGGCCAGTACCAGAGCGACGATCAGGGGTGCCATCAGTTCTCCTCTTCCAGTTTCTCTATGGGCGCCGCGATCACAAACGCGGTCACGCCCTTGATCGCGACCACCTCGACGCGCGTGCCGGCCTCGATCGGCTCGTGCTCGAAGTAGCTGC
>JAWVEC010000010.1:0-7942 GCA_033856975.1 Gaiellales bacterium | reverse complement strand
ATCGCTACGAGGAGGGCTACATCGCCACCCTTCCCGACCGGCTGCTCGACTCGCTCGAGAAGCTGCGCAGCTCGCTGGCGGGCTATCAGGTGAGCCGCTACGAGCACTCGCTGCAGTCGGCCACCCGTGCGCTGCGCGACGGCCGCGACGAGGAGTACGTGGTGGCCGCGCTGCTGCACGACATCGGCGACGAGCTGGCGCCCTACACCCACGGCGAGATGGTGGCCGCGATCCTGAAGCCGTACATCCGTCCCGAGGTGTGCTGGGTGGTCAAGCACCACGGCCTGTTCCAGATGTACTACTACGCCCACCACTCCGGCGGCGACCGCAACGCCCGCGACCGCTACCGCGATCACGAGTGGTACGGCGCCTGCGCCGAGTTCTGCGAGAAGTACGACCAGAACTGCTTCGACCCAGCCTACGACTCGCTGCCGGTGAGCGAGTTCGAGCCGATGCTGCGACGGGTGTTCGGCGAAGTGCGCTACCTCGACGGCGAGTAGCCGCGAGCGGGAGGCTCGCCACCGCGCCTGGCAACGGCCGGAAGGCCGGTGCCTGGCACGATCGAGCTGCACCCGGTCGCCGACAACCAACGGTACGACTCAACAACATATCGATGACCGATCAATGATATACTGTCGATATGAACACATCACTCACAACAGTGCTCGATCTCGTCCGTGCCCGCACCCTGGTCGCCCGTCAGGTCGACCACTCGCTGGGCTCATTCCATGGGCTCGGTCTCAACGACCTCGCCCTGCTGCTCGAGCTTCGCGGCGCGCCTGAGGGCCGCCTGCGGCGCGTCGAGCTGGCCGAGCGTCTCGGCATCACCACCTCCGGGGTTGCCCGGCAGCTGGCGCCGCTCGAGAAGATCGGCCTGGTCGACCGTGAGCCAAGCCCGGGCGATGCCCGGCTGGCGCTGGTCGTCCTGACCGAGTCCGGCATCCGGGTCGCCGATCAGGCTCTGCCGACGGCAGAGCACGCCGCCCAGAAGGCGCTCGAGGCCCTCTGGACCGGCGATCAGTCGACCCAGCTGGGCGAGCTGCTGACGCACGTCAGCAGCCGCACGCGGCCGGTCGTGCAGCACTAAAACCACCGCTGGCGCCGGGGCTACGCCCTCGGCGCCAGCGCCCCCAGTTCGCGCTTGAACAGCGCCTCGTCGCCGGCGTCCTCTGGCTCGTCCAGCTCCTCGGCGTACCTGCGGCCATCCCAAACCGCGGCCGCGATCGTGCTTGGCGACCAGGCATCGCCGACCGCACGCACCTTCGGCCCAACTTCGAGCGCTGCCAGCTCCGAGGCGATCGCGTCGGCGGGTAGGCGCGCAGTCACCAACAGCACCGCGTCGCACTCCAGCTCGTGCTCGCGGCCGGTGTAGGCGCAGGCCAGCGTGACGCCGCCGGCCGCCGCAGAGAGCAGCGCGTGCGACGTCTTGATCGTCACGTCCAGCTCCAGCAGCCGCCGCTGGATGCGGGCCTGCTCCATCGTGTGCTGGGTCCACTGCGAGACACCCGCGGCCGCGGTCACCAGAGTCACGTGGCTACCGGCCTTCTGAAGCTGCTCGGCCAGCGCGCCGCCCATCGAGTAGTGGTCGTCGTCGAATACGACAACGCGTGCTCCGCGGGGCGCCACGCCGTCCATCACGTCGTCCGGCGTCAGCACCTGCATGCCCGGATCGAGCGGGATCGCCCGGGTGTGCCAGCGGCCGACGCCGTCCGCCCGCCAGCGGGCGCCGGTCGCGATCGCGACGTGATCGAACTCGTAGCCCGCGATCTCCTCGGCATCGAGCCGGCTGTTGAACGCCAGCTCGACGTTCGTCAGCCGCTCGAGCTGGCTCTTGCGATAGTCGAGCACGCGAATCCAGGCCGACAGCCCGGGCAGCCGCGCCTCTCTCGCCACCCGGCCGCCGAGCGCGTCGGTGGCCTCGGCCAGCATCACCTCGTAGCCGCGGCGGCCGAGCATCATCGCCGCCTCCATGCCGGCCGGGCCCGCGCCCACCACCAGCACGCGGCCATCGCCGCCCTTGGCCCGGATCCGCTCGGGGTGCCAGCCGCGCCGCCACTCCTCCCCCATGCTCGGGTTCTGGGTGCAGCGGATGGGCGCGATCGTGAAGTCTCCCGAGACGCAGATGTTGCAGCCGATGCACTCGCGGATGTCCTCGAACCGGCCCTCCTCGATCTTCTTGGGCAGGAAGGGGTCGGCGATCGAGGGCCGGGCGGCGCCGATCATGTCCAGCACGCCGTCGCGGATCATCCGCACCATCGTGTCGGGAGAGGTGAACCGGCCCACGCCCACCACCGGCTTGCTGGTCAGCTGCTTGAGGCCGCGCACGTACGGCTCCTGGCCGCCCTCCTCCTGGAAGCGCGAGGTGACGGAGTCGTCCGGCCACGAGCCGAGCATGAAGTCCCAGATGTCGGGCAGCTCGCCCAGCATGCCCAGCACCTGCTCGATCTCGGCCCGCTCCAGGCCGCGTTCGCCGATCATCTCGTCGACCGCGATCCGGCAGGCGACGCCGGCCCGGCCGTTCACCTCCTCCAGCGTGTCCTCGAGGATCTCCCGCAACAGCCGGGCGCGGTTCTCGAGGCTGCCGCCGTACTCGTCGTTACGATCGTTGTAGCGGCGCGAGAGGAAGTGCTGGATCGTCGTCAGATCGTGCCCGGCGTAGACGTAGATGATGTCGTAGCCGGCCTGCAGCGAGCGCGCGGTGGCCTCTCGGTGCCAGCGCCGCAGGTCGGCGATGTCGCGCTTGCTCATGCGACGGGCCTGCACCGGGTCATAGCCGGTGACCGGCAGGTTCGAGGGCCCCATCGGCGACACCCGCGTGTGACGGTTGGAGGCGACCATGCCGTTGTGGCACAGCTCCATGCCGGCCAGCGAGCCGTGCTCGTGCACCTTGTCGACCAGCAGCGCGTGGGCCGGGATGTCCGCGTCGTCCCAGATCCGGCCCTCGATGTAGGGCGTGACCTCGGAGGTGGGGTGGATCTCGACCTCCTCGGTGCAGACCACCGCCCAGCCGCCCTCGGCCTTGACGCCGCGCATCTCGGCGTGCGCACTGGGGTCGCGGTGGCCCATGCCGTTGCAGTGCGGCACCTGGAAAAAGCGGTTTCGCGCCGTCACCGGGCCGATCTTGACCGGCTCGAACAGCACATCGAATCGTGGATCACGCATGGCGTTCCCTGCCTCGGGTGTGGTTGTCTAGGGGAAAGCCAATCACGTTCGCGGTGGCGGCGGCGCGGTCAACCGCACCGCCGCCATCCGTCTCATCGCTGCACGTTGAACCAGGTGCCCCCGGGCCCGGTGTAGCTGAAGCCCTCACCCCAGACCGCGATCGACTTGCCGGCGCTGGTGACGGCCATCTCGCCGTAGTCGCCGTAGATCTCGGCGAAGCCGGCTGCATTCACATAGCCCGCCGCTCCGGCCGGGGCGTCGTCGATCTTGACCGGTGACGACCATGACCCGCCCCCGTTCGTCGAGCTGCGATACCACACGTTCCAGGCGTCCTGGTTGTCCCCGCCCGAGGTCTGCATGTACCAGATCCGGGTGTCGCCGCCGCCACCCGATGCCAGCCGCGGCCCGGTGGCGTTCTCGCCGGCAACCGACAGCGCGGTGGGCGCGCTCCAGCTGCGACCCTCGTCAGACGAGGCCGAGATCTGCACCCGCTGGGCGCCGCCGTCCGCGGCCGGTCCCTCGAAAGCGAACACGAGCCGGCCGGCCCCGTCCGAGACGACCGAGGCCTGACCGGTGTAGTAATCGGGGCCACAGCCGGCCGCGACGCAGGGCTCACCGATCGGCACCTTGGCCACCACGACGTTCTCCCACGTGGCGCCGTTGTCGCGCGAGATGATCGCGTGATGCCAGATCTCGCCGCCGATGGTCGTCGATCCGGAGTAGACGAGGCTGCTCTCGGCGAACACGACCGTGCCGTCGGCCAGCACGCGGGCGTCGTAGGCGTAGTAGTAGCGCTTGGTGTCGGTCAGCTTCTGCTGCGTCCAGGTGGCGCCGAAGTCGTGCGACACCCCGACATAGAGATCTCCGCCCTGAGGCCCGTTCCACGAGACGTAGACGTTCCTGCCGGTCGCGTCCATGGTCACCTCGGGCTTGTCCGTCCAGGCGACGTTGCCGAAGACGTGTACCGGCGTCGTCCAGGTCGCACCATGGTCGGTGGACTTGGTGAAGGACGCAGAGAACGCGCTGGCATCTGCATTGAGGAACACCGAGTACACGGCGCCCGTATTCGGTACCACCTCGATCGTCGGGTCGTACTGAGCCTTGGCGCCGACGCAGATGCAGAGTGGCGCTTGCGCACCCCATGTGGTGCCGCCATCCGTGGACGTTGTCAGCGCCAGAAACGGTGTCGGGCAGTGGCTTGAGCACGTCTTGGGCTGGCCGTAGCGCGTTGTCAGCATGTACACGAACGGCGCCTTGGGGTCGGCGGCTACCGCCGGTTCCCAGTCATCCGTGGCGGCGTTCAGCAGCTGCGAGCCAACCCAGCCGGTGGCGGGCGCGGTCGTCGCCGCGGCCTTGCGGCCGAACTTGCCGGAGGCCTTGGCAGCGGCCAGCGCATCCAGGCGCGCTGCCGTCACCTCGCCCTCCTCCTGCGCCTCCTCGCCCGGCGCGCGGCTCTCGGCGGGGTTGTCGGCAGCGCCGGCCTTTGGGCCGGACGATGCGCCGTTGTCCATACGTCCGACGGCGACCAGCGCCGCCGCGAGCAGCAGGATGAGCAGACCCGCAACCAGAGAACGTGACCGACGCATGAGACCCCTCCCGAGCGTGGATTCGTGAGCGTCACAATGCTACGGCCGCCGGGCAGCCGGGTCAACGGCGGCGGCGGAGCGTGATCCTTCAGCCCACTACTCGCCGGCGATGCGCTCGGGGCGGGTGTAGATGTTGAATCGCTGGTCACGCAGAAAGCCGACCAGCGTCAGGCCGAAGCGGCGGGCGGCGGCGACCGCGAGGCTTGATGGAGCCGAGACGGCGCAGACGATCGGGATGCCGGCCGTGGCCGCCTTCTGGACGATCTCGAAGCTGGCCCGCCCGGACACCATCAGGATGCCGTCGGACAGCGGCAGCCGGCCCGCCAGCAGCTGTGAACCGACCAGCTTGTCGACGGCGTTGTGGCGGCCGACATCCTCGCGCGCGACGATCAGCCCGCCCTCGCGATCGAACAGTCCCGCCGCGTGCAGGCCGCCGGTGCGGTCGAACACAGCCTGCGCCCGCCGCAGCGCGGCCGGCAGCGCGGTCACCACCTCGGGCGCGACCACCGGCCCATCAGCGATCGGTGCGCACTGCACGTCGATCGCGTCCAGCGACGCCTTGCCGCACACCCCGCAGCTCGAGGTGGCGTAGAAGTTTCGCTGCGTGTCGAACGCAAGCGCCCGCGTCACCGAGACGCTGACCACGTTGTAATGCTGCTCCTCGCGCGGGACGGCGCAGTAGCGGACGGTGCGCACGTCGTCGCGGCCGGCGATCAGCCCCTCGGTGTAGAGGAAACCGACGGCCAGCTCGAAGTCGTGGCCCGGCGTGCGCATCGTGACGGCGACATTCCGCTGGTCGGCGTGCGGCTCCTCGATCCGGATCTCCATCGGCTCCTCCGTGGCCAGCCGGTCTCTGCGGCGCTTACGGGCATCGCCCTCGACCGCGACCACCTGCACCTGCGTGGTGGCCTTGGGCCGCGCGATCGGAGCCGACTCTTCTAGCTGGGACGGCTCCGCCGGGTCAGCGCTCATCGCCGCCGTCCAGCTCGGCTGACAGCGCCCGGATGCGGGCCAGGCGCGCGTCGGGGTCGGCCTCGCCGGCCAGCATCTGCCCGGCCAGGTAGCAGGTGAGCGGAGCCGAACGGCGATCACCGGACGAGTCGGCCACCGTCTTTGCCAGCGCGAGCAACGCGTCGGCCTCGTCGCGCGTCAACTGGTGGGCGCCGGCCAGCTGGGCGACCCGGGCGGTGGTGGCCTCGTACGGCTCGGCCGACATCAGCCGTCCGCATCCGGCTCGCGGTTCTGGACGTACTGGTAGCCGAACCGGCCCTTCACGCACAGGTTGCCACGGGTGACACTGTGATCGAGCGGTGACGTCACCTTGACGATCTCGTTGTCCTGCACGTGCAGCTCGAGGCTGCAGCCGACGCCGCAGTAGGAGCAGATCGTCTCGGTCACGGTCTGCTGCGACTCGTCCCAGCGGCCGGCCTCACGCAGGTCGTGCTCGCTCTTGAACATCAGCGCGCCGGTCGGACAGACGGCGATGCAGTTGCCACAGTAGACACAGGCCGAGTCGGGCAGCGGCGTCGCGAACTCGGTCGCGATGCGGGCGTCGAATCCGCGGCCGGCGACCGCGATCGCGAACGTGTTCTGCCAGTCGCTGCCGCAGCCCTCGACGCACTTGTAGCAGAGGATGCACTTGGCGTAGTCGCGCACGTAGCTCTCGTTGTCGATCTTGACCGGCTGGGCAACGGTGGCCGCCGTCTGGCCGTCACCCGCATGGTGGTGCCCGGCCTGGGCGGCGTCACGCTCGCCCGCCGCCGCGGGAGCCGCCGGCGGCCCGTAGCGTTCCGGCCGGGCCTCGTACTCACCGATCCAGCGGTCGACGTTCGGCGTGGTCGAGAGGTCGACGCTCGACGCCAGGAACTCGAGCACCATCTTGCGGCTGTGCATCACGCGCTCGGACGCGGTGCGCACCACCATGCCCTCCTCCGCCTTGCGGGCGCAGGACGGCACCAGCACCCGCGAGCCCTCGACCTCGACCATGCAGACGCGGCAGGCGTTGACCGGGGTCAGCGTCTCGCCGAAGCAGAGGGTCGGGATCTCGGTGCCGCGCGAGCGGCAGGCGTCGAGCAGCGTCGAGCCCTCGCGCACGCGGACGGGCTCGCCGTCGATCTCAAGCTCGATGGTGCGGCTGATGGTCACCGGGACGGCGCTCATGCGGCTCCTTGTGGTTGAAAGACATGCAGCTCGCGGATGGCCGACTCGATGGCGTTGGCGGCCGTCTGGCCGAGGCCGCAGATCGAGGCGTCCCGCATCGCCTGGGCGATCTCGCCGATCAGCGCCAGCTCGCCGGCGACGCCCCCGCGCGGCCGCTGCGAGGCCAGCCGCAGCAGCGCCTCCTGCTGGCGCACGGTGCCGACGCGGCAGGGAACGCACTGGCCGCACGACTCGTCGCGGAAGAAGGCCGCGATCCGCAGCAGCACCCCCACCAGGTCGGCGCTCTCGTCGAACACCATCACCACGCCCGAGCCGAGCGTGGCACCGGCCGCCCGCGTGGCCTCGAACGAGAGCTCGAGGTCGAGGCTGTCCGGCCCCACGAAACCGCCGGCCGCTCCTCCCAGCAGCACCGCCTTCAGCGGCCTGCCGCCCGCAACGCCGCCGGCCATGTCCAGCACGTGGCGCAGTGTGACGCCGAACGGCACTTCGTACAGCCCGGGCCGCGCGACGCTGCCCGAGAGGCACAGCAGCCGCGTGCCGGTCGATTGCTCGGTACCGATGCGGGCGAAAGCGGCGCCGCCCTCGAGCACGATGTCGAGCACGTTGATCAGGCTCTCGACGTTGTTGACCACGGTCGGCTTGGCGAACAGGCCGACGTCGACCGGGAACGGCGGCTTGTTGCGCGGCTCGCCGCGGAAGCCCTCGATCGAGTTGAACAGCGCCGTCTCCTCGCCGCAGATGTAGGCGCCCGCGCCCTTGCGCATCTCGATCTCGAACCGCACGCCGCTGCCCATCACGTCGTCGCCCAGCAGGCCGCGCCGGCGGGCCTCGTCGATCGCGTTCGAGAGCCGCTCCCAGGCCAGCGGGTACTCGCCCCGCAGGTAGACGTAGCCAAGGTCGCAGCCGGTGGCGTAGCCGGCGATGGTGATCGCCTCGACCAGCGCGAACGGGTCGTTCTCGATCACCACGCGATCCTTGAACGTACCCGGCTCGGACTCATCCGCATTGCACACCAGGTAGTGCGGCCGCACCGG
>JAWVEC010000009.1:0-10450 GCA_033856975.1 Gaiellales bacterium | reverse complement strand
GCCGACCAGCAGCGAGCGGCCGAGCTGGCGGGCACCCGCATCATCCTCGATTCGAGCCTCAGCTTGAGCGAGAAGCTCAACCTGGGGACGGCGCTGGTCGACCAGATCCGGTCGGGCCCGGTCACGCGGCCGCCCGATCTGCATCCGGCCTTCCGGAGCATGAACAATGCGACCGGCCGGCAGCTCGAGCGCGCGATCCAGGATCAGGTCGACCGGGCGGTGACGCGGGCGTTCAGCACCAGCTTCCTGGTCGCCGCCCTGCTCGGGCTGGCGGCCGCGCTGCCGCTGGCGCGCTGGAGGACGCGGGAATGAACGCGTCGCTGCGACTGCTGGTGGGGGCGGTGGCCGGCGCCGCGCTGCTGGTGCTGGCGTACGTCGCGCTGGGCGGGCTCGACTATCAGCCGCTGGGCACGGGCGACCCCTGCAAACCGCGCAACTGGCCGTCGACCCACGGCACCAGCCAGATCTCCCAGCAGGTGGCCTACTCGGCGCTGGACGGCGCCGCCTGCAAGCTGGGCGTGTCGCGAGAGGAGCTGACGCTCGCGTTCACCAGCCAGGGCACGCTGGACGAGTTCGCCCACCAGCATCATCTGCAGAAGTCGCAGATCGATGATGCCGCTCGCGTCGGCCTGCTGCGGGCGATCGACGACGGCGAGCGGAGCGGGGCGTTCAACAGCGTGGAGGCCTTCGTGCTGCGGATCGCCGCCCGGGCGGCGCCGGTCGACCGGCTGATCGCGTACGTCAGGGGCACGGTCGGCTGAGGTGAGGGTCTAGAATCGGGCTCGGCCCTGGTTTGGCCGATTTGCCGACGTAGCTCAGTTGGTAGAGCACATCACTCGTAATGATGGGGTCCGCGGTTCGAATCCGCGCGTCGGCTTAGAGACAGACCTGTTCGGATACCACGAAACGGGGAGGGGGCTGTTCCCCCAGGTGGTCGATCGCCGAGGTAATGGATCGCCATCCTGACCGCCCCCTGTCCGAGTTGCGCCTTGAGATCGAGCGGCTGCAGGTGTTTGCCAATGCCGGGTCGGCGGTGTTCGTGCACGAGCACGGCCGGATCGTGGATGCCAACCGCCCCTTCTGCGAGCTGATCGGATGCCCGCCAGGGGACGCGGTCGGACTCAACATCCGCCACCGCATCCATGCCGCCGACCGGCGCGGCCTGACCGGCCTGAGCGAACCGGACGCGCACCTCACCCAGCATGTCGAGATCACCGGTCCCGATGGACGCTCGACGCAGCTCGAGGGGACGGGCAGCCCGATCGTCTATCGCGGCCGCGCCTGCCGGGTCGTGACGCTGGTCGACATCGGCGCTCGCCTCGAGGCCGAGCGCGCCGTCGTCGAGTCGGAGCGGGTGATGCGCGAGATGCTCGAGAGCGTGCCGTTGCTTGCGGTCATCCAGGGTCTCGACGGACGCATCCTGTTCTGCAACGAGAAGCTGTGCGAGGTGTCGGGCTACCCGCACGAGCAGCTGATCGACCAGCTCTGGTCGGAGCGTCTCAGCGTCGGAGACGCCGCCGAGAACCGCGAGCATGAGCGGCTGCGCCTGAAGGGCCAGAAGCCGCCGCACGAAGAGCTGGTGCTGCTCACCCGCTCCGGTGAGCAGCGCCTGATCGCCTGGAGCAACACCGCGCTGCGCGATCGTGACGGCACGGTGATCGGGTCGACCTCGATCGGCGAGGATGTGACCGCGCGCCGCCGGGGCGAGCTGGATGCCGCCAGCCGGGCGCTGCAGCAGGATGCGGTGGCGCGTCTGGGCGTGGCCGGTCTGCGGCTGGGTGCCGCCGCGTTGATGCAGGATGCCGTGGTGCGGCTGAAGTCGACGCTGGGCGTCGAGCTGACGGCGGTGCTGCTCGGAGACCCGGGGGAGGATTCGCTGCTGCTGGTCGCTGCCTGCGGCTGGTCGCCGGAGATGGTCGGCTGCCACCGCGTGTCCGCAAAGCCCGGCTCGCTGGTGCGTCAGATCCGCGAGTCGCGAGAGCCGGAGATCGTGGCCGACCTGCGAGCGGCGCCGGCGCAGCCCGGCCGGGCGACGATCGAGCAGGGCGTCACCAGCGCGATGGGCGTGCCTATCCACGGAGCCGGCTCCGAGCAGCACGGCGTCGTGATCGTTCACAGCATCACCCCACGCGTTTTCAGCGCCGACGACGCCAACTTCCTGCAGTCTGTGGCGAACGTGCTTGCGGCGGCGATCGAGCGGGAGAACGCCGAGCAGCGGGTGACGTACGTGGCCTTCCACGATCAGCTCACGGGCCTGCCCAACCGGGCGATGCTGCAGCAGCGGCTCGACGAGGTGATCGAGCTCGCCCATCGCCACGATCGTGCCGTTGCTCTGGTCTGGGTCGACATCGACAACCTCCAGCTGGTCAACGACAGCTTCGGCCAGAAGGCCGGGGACGACGTGATCCGGCAGGTTGCGTTGCGCCTCCAGGCGATGAGCGGCGGCGTCGACCTGGTTGCCCGCTACGCCGGCGATGAGTTCCTGCTGGTCGTTGCCGACGGTGGCGACGACCCCGCCAGCGAGATCTGCCTGAACGTCGAGGACGTGGCGCAGATCGCACAGATGATCGCCGGTCGCGTCTGCCGGGCATTCATGGCGCCGTTCAATGCCCGCGGCTCCGACGTGTTCCTGCGTCCCAGCATCGGCGTCGCCATGCTCCCGGTGCACGCCCGGGATCGCGACGGCCTGCTGCGCCACGCCGACGTCGCCAAGGATCAGGTCAGCGCCGCCAACCGGATCGGCGCCGCGACCCGAAACCCACTCGACCCGATGCACGAGATCTCGCTCACCGCCCGTCTCCACCGAGCGCTGGCACGCAACGAGTTCGTGCTTCACTACCAGCCGATCGTGGACATCACGACGGGGCACCTGGACGCCGTCGAGGCGCTGGTTCGCTGGCAGGACCCCGAACTGGGCCTGGTGGCTCCGTCGGAGTTCATCCCCCTGGCCGAGCGGATCGGCTTGATCGGCCCGCTGACCGACTGGGTCGTCGAGGAGGCATGCCGTCAGGCGAGGCTCTGGCACTCGGCGGGCCTCATGATCGGCGTTGCCGTCAACGTTCCGGCGATCCTGTGGCATCCGGCCGCCGCCGAGCGCCTGATCGAGACGGTCGAACGGCACGGGATCGACCCCGGTCTGATCACCGTGGAGGTGACCGAATCGACCGCGATGACCGACCCGGCCGTGTCCGACCGCGTGCTCGAGCGCCTGTCGGGCGCGGGTCTGCGGCTCGCGATCGACGACTTCGGCACCGGCCACTCGTCGCTGGCGCGACTTCGCCAGCTGCCTGCAACCACGCTCAAAATCGATCGCTCGTTCGTGATGGAGCTCGGCGACGACCCGTCCGCAGACGCGATGGTGGAGACGATCATCGGCCTCGCCCGCAACCTCGGCCTCGAGCCGCTGGCGGAGGGCATCGAGACCGAGCAGCAGCGGGCGATCCTGATCAGGCTCGGCTGTCGCATCGGCCAGGGCTTCTACTTCAGCCGGCCGCGGCCGGCCGCAGAGATCAGCGCCGCCTGCGCGCTTCGCGCCGCCGCCTGAACGCAGTGGCGATGAGTTCTCCGCCCGCGGCCGGTCTCAACCTGTGAGGCGCGGATCCGTCGCGCCTTGCGAGTCTCGCCGCGAGCGGCGAGACTGAGCCCTCAAGTCGACGCGGGAGGCAGGCAGATGCGCACGGTGCTACTGGTGGGAACTCGGAAGGGCTGCTTCGTGATGGAGAGCGACGGCGACCGCCGCGACTGGAGCATGCGCGGCCCCTACTGCGACGGCTGGCCGATCTACCACGCCGTCCACGACGCCGAGTCAGGATCGATCTACGCGGCCGCGGCCAGCGAGTGGCACGGCTCCGGCGTGTGGCGCAGCTCCGACCTGGGCGAGAGCTGGAAGCTCTCGAGCGAGGGGCTCTCCTACGACGACACCGGCCAGAAGCTCTCGAAGATCTCCGGCCTCACGGCCGCTCACGGCCGGGTGCTGGCAGGAGCCGAGAACGCGGGTGTATTCGAGAGCCGCGACGGCGCCGCGACCTGGTCGCTTCTGAGCACGCTGGAGGGACAGCCGGGTCGCCCCGACTGGAACGACCCTGCCAACCAGCCTCCCGGCCACCTCGGCCTGCCTGCGATGCTTCCGCACCCCGACGATCCGGCCCGCCTCTGGGCGGTGGTGCAGGGCGTCGGCATCTTCGAGACGACCGACGATGGTGCGTCCTGGACGCCCCGAAACCGCGGCCTGCGGGCCGACTGGCCGCGACCGCATGACGAGATCGGCTTCTGCGTGCACAAGCTGGTGATGTCGCCGGTCGACCACGACCGGCTCTACCAGCAGAACCACTGCGGCATGCACCGAAGCGACGACGGCGGCCGCTCGTGGACCGAGATCACCGAGGGGCTTCCCACCGACTTCGGCTTCGCCGCGGCCGCGCATCCGCACGATCGCGACACCTTCTACGTGATCCCGCTCGACCCCGGCCACGGACGCTGCATGCCCGACGGGCACGCGTCGGTCTGGCGGACGCGTGACGCCGGCTCGAGCTGGCAGCGGCTGGACGAGGGCCTGCCGCAGCAAAACGCGCACCTGGGCGTGCTGCGCGAGGGCATGGCGATCGACAGCCTGGACACGCCCGGCCTCTACTTCGGGACCAGCACCGGCCAGGTATTCGCCAGCGCCGATGAGGGCGACAGCTGGTCGGAGATCGCGAGCTATCTGCCCGCCATCTCCTCGGTCGAGGTCGCGGTGCTGGATGGCTGAGCTGCACCTTCCGATCACGCTGCCGACGCTGTTCGAGGATCTGCCGCGACAGCTCGACATCGAGGCGGCGACCGTGAACGAGGCATTCGACCGGCTGGAGGAGCGGTGGCCGGGAATACGCGACCGGCTGGTCGTGCCTGGGCCGGCGCTTCGTCCGCACATCAACGTGTTCGTCGATCGCGAGCAGGCCGGGCTCGAGACGGCGCTGGCCGATGGCTCGCGGGTTGACGTGATCGCCGCGATCAGCGGCGGCTGATCACTCGCCCGAGTAGAACGGGCTGCGCAGCTGATCCCGGCGCTCGACGAGCGCCCGCGCGGCGGCCGGATCGCGTCCCCGCACGGCCGTGGCCACGGCCTTGGCGGTGGCGGTGCGGGTAGCCTTGCGCAGCGCCGTCTCGTCGTCCACGCGTTCGTCCACCCAGATCGCGACGAACACGATCGTCTCGCCGGTCGGCTCCAGCAGCCCCTCCGCGACGGCGTCCAGCACGCCCTGGCCGATGCCGAGCTGCGCGGCGCCGAACGTGAGCGCCTCGTGCCTGCTGCCCGGACGGGTGGTGGCCTTGTTCATCATCACCGTCGGCGGCCAGATCGGCTCGTAGGCGTCCTTGGCCTCGCCGACGCAGACCAGGATCGGGCTGTGGCCCGGCGTCGGCGAGGTGAAGGCCGTCATCAGCGCCGCGGCGGTGGGGCTGCCGCGGCGGCCCAGGATCACATTGATGTGGGCTCCGTCGGGGTCGCTGCCCGACCAGCCCTCGCCGATCGCGCCGTCCAGGGAGTCCGGCGGGCCGGTGGCAGCGTCGCTCATAGTCGGCACTCTACAGGCGGCTCTCGAACCGCTTCTTGCCGAAGTGGAACAGCAGCGCACCGGCCACCGTCGTCACCGCGATCGCGACGGCGGCGTACAGCCCGTAGCGCTGGATCGCGTCCGCGGCCGACTGGCCGGCGTAGTAGGCGATCAGGCCGACGGCGGTCGCCCACACGATGCCGCCGGTGGCGTTCCAGAACAGAAACCGCCACCACGACATGTGCGCCAGCCCGGCCACCCAGGCCGCCGTGTAGCGCAGGACGGTGACGAAGCGGCCGAAGAACACCGTCTTGCCGCCGTGCTCTCGCATCAGACGCTCGGCTCTCGGCAGCACCCGCTCGGCGTACTGGTTCAGCCAGCCCCAGCGGCGAAACAGCGCGCGGCCGCCCAGCCGGCCGATCAGCCAGTAGCCGAGGTTGTCGCCGATGATCGCGCCGGCGATCGCCAGCCCGATCACCTCGGCGATCGAGTAGTGGCCCTGCGAGGCGAGCACCGCAAACGCGATCAGCGCCGTCTCGCCCGGCACCGGGATGCCGAACGATTCGATCAGCACCGCGAGAAACAGCAGCGGCAGCCCGTGGTGGGTGAAGAAGTGCGTCATCCCCCTGCTCCCACCGTGGGCGAGTTCTTATACTGCACGGTGATGCAACAGCCCAGCCTCCATCTGACGCGTACGCAACTGCTGCTTCTGGCATCGTGGCTGACGGTCGCGGTGGCGCTGGCGGGGGTCGGCGTCGTCACCTGGCTGCAGTGGTCGCCGGTCTCCGGGATCGTGCCCGGGCATCGCTCGCACCCGCTGCTGGCCGTGGTCTTCTGGGTTGCGTCAGCGGCCGTGGCCGTGGCTGCGGTGGCCGTGGCGGTCTGGTGTCGCTCGCGCCCCGGCGCCGCTCGCCGCTGGTAGCTCGCCGCACTCGCGAAGCGATCGCACATCTACCCGAATCCGACGTCGGTGAAGGCGGGAAGCGGGCTTCGCGGAAGCCCGGCGCGCGGCTCGCCGACGTTGTACTCGCCTGGCGCGACGTCGTTGGCGGCGTCGGCGTAGAACACGCTCGCCAGCGCCTGGATCTGCGCCCGGCCCTTGCCCAGCTCGAACTGGCCGCCGCCGTACATCGAGATGCCGCGCGCCTCGCAGGCCTCGATGCACTCCAACAGCCGTTCGACGCTGCCAAACCGGGACGGCTTCACGTTCAGCCAGCGGGGCGCCACTGCGAGAGCGTCCAGGTCGGCCAGCGAGTGGATTGGCGCGTCGAAGCTGAGCCGGTCGAGGGCGCCGGACAGCGCCTCCAGGCAGGCCTCGTCCAGCCACGCGTCCTCGATCACCGCGTCCGGGAAGTGGTCTGCCAGCGCTCGGTAGAACACCGCGTCCGGCTCCAGGTCGACGGCGGTGCCGCGGTAGTAGGCCTTCAGGTCAAGCACCCGCACTCGGCCGGTGGCCGCCAGCCGCTGCATCAGCTCGTCGTCCCACGTGGCATCGGGGTCGAGCTTGAACTCGAGCGTGGGATCGGCGGCCAGCCAGCCCTCGATATCAGAGCGAGTGGAGGCGGCGAACCGCACCGGTCGCGCCTCCCGGCCCAGCGCTCCGGCCAGCGACCGGTCGGCCTGCCGCAGCGCCAGGTCGAGCGCCGCGCTCTCGAACGCCCACCGCCGGTAGTCGCGCGATGCCTCCATGGCCGGCGCTTGCGCGAACAGGTCGCGGCCCTCCAGCCGCTGTGACAGCTCGGCCGGCGAGTCACTGCCGGCCAGCGGCAGCACGTCCGGGAAGCCGTCGTGATCCTCGGCCGTGTAGGTGACGTCCTCACCTCGGCCCTCGTGGCCGCCGCCGAGCATGACGACGGTGGTGGTGATGCGCGTGAACCCGGTCGAGACGGCCTGCTCGCGGCGTTCGAGCCGGTAGCCGTCCACGGTCAGGGGCAAGCTGGTGAGCTGGTCGCTGAGCGGCATGCCGCGTATCCTATGCGCGCCGTCGGCGTAGGCTGCCACGATGACGATCGACGATCTCGCCACACCCTGCCTGGTCGTCGACCTCGAGCGGCTGGAGCGCAACATCTCCGGCTGGCAGGCAGCGGTCGCGACCGGCGGCAAGCGGCTGCGCCCCCACATGAAGACGCACAAGACGATCGAGATCGCGCGCATGCAGCTCGCGGCCGGCGCTTCGGGCATCACCGTGGCCAAGGTGGCCGAGGCCGAGCTGTACGTCGAGGCCGGATTCGACGACGTGGTGATCGCCTACCCGGTGGTGGGCGAGTCGAAGTGGGACCGGATCGCGGCGCTGGCCGAACGCGCCCGGATCACGGTCAACGTCGAGAGCGAGCAGGCCGCGCGCGGGCTGTCCCAGGCAGCCCGCCAAAGCGGCGCTGTGATCGGCGTTCAGATGGACGTGGACAGCGGTCTCGGCCGCTGCGGCGTGCCGCCCGACCGCAGCGACGAGCTGGCGGCGCTGGTGGCGGAGCTGCCAGGGCTGCGGCTGGATGGCGTGACGACCTACCGCGGACTGGGTTTTCCCGCAGCCGACGAGACGACGCCGGAGCGGGCGGGGCGCGAGGAGGGCGAGCTGGTGGCACGGCTCGCGCGCGAGCTCGGCCTGCCCGAGGCCAGCGCCGGCAGCACCCCCACCGGCCGGTCGGTGGCCGAGGTGGAGGGCGTGACCGAGGTGCGGGCCGGCACCTACGTCTTCAACGATCTGATGCAGCTTCGCTGGGGCAGCGCCGGCGAGCATGAGCTGGCGTTGTCCGTCGTCGCAACGGTGGTCAGCACCCACCGCGACGGCCGGCTGACCGTGGACGGCGGCTCGAAGACGTTCTCGGGCGACGCGGTGCTCTCGGACGAGCTGGGCCGGGTGGTCGCCCGCAGCGTCGAGGGCGACGTGGTGCTGGACGGCATGACCGAGGAGCACGGTGTCGGCCGCTGCGCCCGGCCGGTGACGGTGGGCGAGCGGCTGCGGCTCTACCCCGTCCACGCATGCACCTGCGTCAACCTGAGTGACGAGCTGTACGCCGTGCGCGGGGACCGGGTGGAAGCCGTGTGGCCGGTGGCGGGCCGCGGATTGCGGGTCTGAGGGTACTTCCTAGTTCGAGCGCTCGTACTGGCCCCACACGTCGCGGGCCGGGAACAGGCCGCCGAACGCGGCTGAGTAGTGGGTGGGCGGGTGAGCCGGCCGCGGCCTCGGCCCGGTCCGCGCCGCGGAGGGGCCGGCCGCCAGCAGCAGCGCAACGACGACGGCCGCCGTCGCCACCGCAGCCAACGGTGATGGTTTCATGCCGAGCCCGCTGTGGTTGCCACGATCATCGCCGTTACGCGAGCTCTCGGGCGGCCGTCTGCACCGCGCGCACGATGCCCGAGTAGCCCGTGCAGCGGCACAGGTTTCCCGACAGCGCCAGCCGGATCTCGTCCTCGCTCGGCTGCGGGTTCTCGTCCAGCAGCGCCTTGGCCGAGATCAGCATGCCGGGTGTGCAGAAGCCGCACTGCACGCCGCCCTGGTCGAGGAACGCCCGCTGCAGCGGGTGCAGCTCGCCGTCTGCGGCCGCCAAGCCCTCGATCGTCGTCACCTCGCGACCGTCCGCCTGAATCGCGAGGTACGAGCAGGAGTTGACCGGGCGGCCGTCCAGCAGCACCATGCAGGCGCCGCACTCGGAGTCGTCGCAGCCCTCCTTGGATCCCGTCAGGCCGACCTCGCTGCGAAGCACCGAGAGCAGGCTGCGCCCCGGCTCGATCTCGACCGGGTAGCCGACGCCGTTCACGTTCAGTGTTGCCTCATACCTCATGCTGCGCCTCCGTTGGTCGCGCCGTGGAGGGCGGGACTTGCTGGGATGGGGACGTGCTCGCCGCGGGCACGGGCGAGCGCCGCGGTGATCGCACGGCGCGCGATCACGGCGGCCATGGCGCGTCGGTACTCGGCCGATCCGCGCACGTCTGAGATCGGCCGCGATGCGGCCGCCGCGGCATCCGCGGCGGCGCGAACCGCCTGTTCGCCGCCGTCGCTTCCGACCAGCGCAGCCTCCGCCTCGGCGACGCGGTGGATGGTCGGTGCCAGCGCCGTGATCGCGATCCTGGCGTCGCTCACGCGGCCGCCGTCGAGCGTCACCACCGAGGTCGCGCCGACGATCGCGATCTCCATCTGGCGGCGGTACTCGAGCCGCACGTAGCAGCTGCCGGTGCCGGCGGCCGGGGTCGGGATCGAGACCGCCACCAGCAGCTCGTCCAGGTTTGCGGTGGTGCTTCCCGGGCCGGCGAACAGCTCGGACACGGCCAGCTCCCGTTCGCCGGAGCCCGACCTCAGCGTGACCGTGGCGTCGAAGCAGATCAGCGGCCCGCCCGTCTCCATCGCCGGCGAGGCGTTCATCACGTTGCCGCCGATCGTGCCGACGTGGCGGGTGGCATGGCTGCCGACGATCGCCGACGCGTCGGCCAGCGCCGTCAGGCGCGCGCGCACAGTCTCGCTGGTCTCGATCTCGGTGTGCGTGACCAGCGCGCCCAGCCGCAGGCCGCCCTCGCTCTCGGATATGCCCCGCAGCTCCTCCAGGTTGTGGATCGCGACCAGGCTGTCGGGCAGCGGCGCCTTGCCGCCGCGGGCGCCGACCACCAGGTCGGTGCCGCCGGCGATCGGGCGGGCGCCGCCGGCCAGCGCCTGCACGGCCTCCGCGACCGAGGCCGCCGCCGTGTAGGTGGACGTGCTCATCGCTGCATCGCCTCCCACACGCGTGCGGGCGTCATCGGCAGCTGGTGCACGCGGGCGCCGGTCACCTTGGCGATCGCATTTGCGATCGCGCCCGGCGTCGGCACGCAGGGCGGCTCGCCGATGCCCTTCGAGCCCTTTGGGCCGCCCGCGCCCTCCTTGGTGGGCGCGTCCACCCAGCCGATCTTGATCGGTGGCGAGTCGCTGGCCGTCTGCAGCTTGTAGT
>JAWVEC010000008.1:0-19015 GCA_033856975.1 Gaiellales bacterium | reverse complement strand
GTCCGAAGTCGAGCGAGCTCTCGATGTCGCGCCGCGCCCTGTCGTGCTCGCCGCGAGCAACCCGGATCTGCCCGTGGTAGCTGCGCGCCGCCGCCTCCATGTAGATCGGCCAAACCTCCGTGACCCACACACCCAGGCGGTTGAACGCGGCTTCGGCGGAGTCCCAATCGCCCGCCCAGTAGGCGTGGATACCAAGCTCGGTCTCGAACCACCGCGACTGGTAGCCGGCGCCAAAGCGATTGGCCGCATCCAGACCGCGTCGCTGCAGCTCGACGGATCGTTCCAGGTCGCCCAGCTCGGCCAGCACGCTGGCAAAGTTCTTGTAGCCCCGGATCAGCGCGTCGGCCGCGTTCAGCCGCTCCGCAATCTCGATGCTGGCCTCGACGTCCGCAAGCCCGCCCAGGTCGCCATGGCTGACCCGCGCGACGCCCTGCGTGTTGAGCACGTGACCGCGGATGTCCTCGAGCCCGAACTGATCCGCGATCGTAAGCGCCCGCCTGCAGAACTCGATCGTTTCGTCGAAATGGCCGCTCACCATCGTTCTGACGGCCAGCCTGCTGAGCACGCGTGCTACCGTCGGCGTCGGCTCCGCGCCCTCGAGCAGCTCGCCCGCTCGCGAGAACGCGGTGATCGACTCCTCGCTCATCGCCTCGTTCCAGAAGCGGAATCCAACCAGCATCTCGGCCTTGGCCGCGTTCCCGAGATCGCCGTCGGCCACCAGCCGATCGCGCGCCCTGCCCAGCGCCAGCGTCACCTCGTCCCCGTAGGTGCCGAGACTGATGTCCGCCGTCTCCACCACCAGCGCCGGCCATTCCGGGTCGTCCTCCGGCCACAGCGCCATCGCGGCCAGGTAGTGGTTCTGCGCAGACGTGAGCGAGTTCAAGGCGGTGGCGCGCTCGGCGGCGTCTCGGTAGGCGAGCCGCGTGCGCCGCTCGAGCTCCGCGGTCGGCTGGCCCGAGTCGCGGGCGTAGCCCAGCGCATGCGAGTAGTGGTGGGCGAGCATGTCCGGCGCGTTGTCGCGGTCGGCAGACAGCGACTCGATCCACTCGGCCGCACGGCGGTGCTTGTCCGCGCGCTGGGCGCGAGGGATCTGGCCGTAGGCCACGTCGCGCATCAGCACGTGGCGGAACGCGTACTCGGTCTCACCACCCACCGAGGAGCGCCGCTCCCGGCGAAGCATCTCCCGGCGCTCGAGCGCGTGCAGCCGTTCCTCGACCATGAAACGGTCGCCGCCGCCCATCGCGGCCAGCGCCCCCAGCCAGACGACCTTGCCCAGCACGGAGGCGTCCTGCAACAGCCGCTTCTCGTCGGCCGGCAGGTCGTCAAGACGCGCGGCGATCAGGCCCTGCACCGACTCCGGCACCGGCAGCTCGGCCTCCGCGGCCAGCCGCCAACGGTCACCCTCGTGCCGCAGGAAGCCGCGGTCGATCAGCATCCGCACGTACTCCTCGGCGTACAGCGGGTTGCCTTCGGCCCTGCTCAACAGCGTGACCTGTGTCTCGACCGGCAGCACGGTCTGCTCCAGCAGGCCGCCGATCATGCGCGCGATGTCGTCGTCTGCCAACGCGGACAACGCGATCGTGAGCGCGTTTCGCTTTCCGCCTCCCCAGCCGCGGCGGCGGTCGAGCAGCTCCGGCCGAGCCGTGCAGACCACCAGCAGTGGAACGCCGCTGGCCCAGTCGACCAGGTGGTCGATGAAATCGAGCAGCGCATCGTCGGCCCAGTGCAGGTCCTCGAATACCAGCACCAGCGGGTTGCGATCGGCCAGCGCCTCCAGAAATCGGCGCCAGGCCGAGCCCGCCTCGTTCTGGCGATCACGGCCGGTGGGGGCGTCGGTCTCCACGCCGGCCAGCGCTCGCAGGTGCTCCTCGACCCAGGCAGCCTCCGGCTCGTCGTGGATCAGGTCGGCGATGGCGGCATGCAGCTTGGCCTGCGCCTCGTCGGCCGTATCCGAGTCGAGAATGCCGGCCTGTGCCTTCACCATCTCGCCCAGCGCCCAGTACGTAACGCCGTCACCGTAGGGCAGGGAGCGCCCCTGGCGCCAGGTGATGAAATCGGGATCGAGCTCAACGGCCTGGAACAGCTCCCATACCAGCCGGCTCTTGCCGATGCCGGGCACCCCCACCACCGTGACCAGCTGGACGGCGCGTTCGGAGCGGCAGCGGCGAAGCGCGTCCAGCAGCAGGTCGAGCTCCTCGCCGCGACCCACCAGCGCGGTGGTGGGTCGCTGGACGACGTCGACGCCCAGGCGCGCCCGCACCTCCAGCGCTTCCCACACCGGCAGCGGCTGGGACTTGCCTTTCGCGACGACCGGCTCGGCGGCCCGGTAGGTGATCGCGCGGTCGGTCGCGCGGTGGGTCGTCTCGCCTACCAGGATGCCGTCAACCGGAGCGGCCGTCTGCAGACGCGCCGCCGTGTTGACCACATCGCCGGAGGCCATGCCCTCACCGCGCGCGGCGTCGGCGCCCAGCACGACCAGCGCCTCGCCGGTGTTGACGCCGACCCGCAGGTGCAGGTCGAGGCGCGCGTCCTCGTCGTTCAGGCGCTCGATCGCGGCCCGGATCGACAGCGCGGCCCGCACCGCCCGCTCGGGATCGTCCTCATGCGCGACCGGCGCGCCGAACAGCGCCATCACCGCGTCGCCGATGAACTTCTCGACCGTGCCGCCGAAGTGCTCGAGCTGATCGCGCAGCAGCGCGTGGTACGGGGCGAGCGTGCCGCGCACGTCCTCCACGTCCATCCGCTCGCTGCGGCTCGTGAAGCCGACCAGATCGGCGAACAGCACCGTGACAACCTTGCGCTCCTCGCGCGCGGTCGCCGTCCCCAGCGGCGATCCGCAGCTGCCGCAGAACCGGAAGCCGTCAGGATTCTCCTCACCACAGTGCGGGCAGAGCGCCATGACGAGGTCAGTCTACGAGGTCTGCAAGCGGCCGGCGACACGGTGCTCGATCGGCCCAAGTTTCGCAATCCGGGTGAGCGGGAACGGCACCGGACATGGCTCGGAGCACCGCATGATCTTCCTTCGGCTTCTGCGGAGCAGCATCGCGCTGGCTGTCGGCCGCTATCTGTGGCGCAACCGCCGGCGCTTTACGGCCGCAGCACGCCGCCTGCGCACGCGTTTGGGCTAGGACGGCCGCAGCGGCCGGTCCCAGCTCGAGAAGCGGGGCTGCGCCGTCATGCCGACCCGCTCGTAGAGGCGGGTGGCGCCGGTCGCCGACTCGCTGTCGACAAACAGCAGGGCGCCCTGTCGGCCACGGTCATGAAAGGTGACGAAGCTCTGGAGCAACAGCGCCTCCCCCACCCCGCGTCCGCGATGGGATCGCCGCACCCCGACCAGATCGACGTAGCCCAGGCGGTCGTCCTCATCCGAGCGCGGCGATGCCACCAGCGCTCCGATCACACGATCGTCCTGCCAGGCCAGCTGCCACAGCTCGGGATCGAAGTACTCGGCCGCCTGCACGTGCCGATGCAGAAACCGGTCGAGCGGCTCGAGCGCTTCGCCCCAGTGATCGCGGAAGGCCTCCTCCAAGCAGTCGTGGACGGCCTGCTCCTGACCGGGCCCGAGCGTTCGCAGCTCCACTCCGGGGATCGCTTCTGGCGCGGCCGGCATCCCGTCGAAGGTGACCCGCATCGCCCAGAAGCGGCGCACCTCCCGGAACCCGCGCGCGCTCAGAAGCGCCGACACCATCGGCTCGTCGGCGAGCGCGCCCATCCGCCAGATGATCTCCTCGCTCGCAGGCACGTCGCGGGTGAGCTCCAACGCCCGCCGCTCGATCTCGTCGACGATGGCGGAGCCGATGCCACGGCCGTGATGGGCCAGCGCCACCGCGCCGATCGAGAACACCAACGTGTGGGGCGGGTCGGACTCGAGCAGGAAATAGCCGACGAGGTCGCGCCCAGCCTCGATCACGCCGAAGTCCCGCTCGAGCTGCGCCCCGGGTGCGCTCCACGGGGCGGTCACCCACTCGATGCCGGTGAAGCCGACGCCGATCAGCGCCCGCGTCTCGTCGTTGATCATCTTGACGACCGCGGGGCCGTCCGCCATGCGCGGCGCGCGGGCCGAGTATCCAGGCGGCAGTTCCACACCACCAATCGTACCCGCGGTTTACGTAGACTCCTGACGTGGCAGACTGGGTCGCGATCTCCTCACTGGCGACGGCCGGCGGCACCCTGGTGCTGGCCGGCGCGACGTTCGCATCCGTGCGCTCGGCGAACCGGGCCGCCCGCGTGGCCGAGAGCGCACTGCTGGTGGGCCTGAGACCACTGCTGGTGCCGTCGCGGCTGAACGACATCGACCAGAAGGTGGGATTCCAGGACGGGAAGTGGGTGAAGCTCGCCGGCGGCAGCGGGGTGGCCGAGGCCACCCGCGAGGCCGTGTACCTCGCGCTCTCGCTGCGCAACGTGGGCAGCGGAATGGCGGTGCTGCACGGCTGGCGCCTCGAGACGGGGCGCGCCCCGGGTGCCCCCGACCGGCCCAGCGAGGAGGGGTTCCACCGCCTGACGCGCGATCTGTACGTCCCGGTCGGGGACGTGGCCTTCTGGCAGGGGACGTTCCGCGATCCCAGCCGCGACGATTTCAACGAGGCGTACGCGGCCGTGAACGACCGCACCTACATGAGCGTCGACCTGCTCTACGGCGATCATGAGGGCGGCCAGCGCATGATCAGCCGTTTCGGCATGACCCCCCGCGACGACGGCGGCTGGATCGGCTCGGGCGTCCGGCACTGGTACATCGACCGGCCCGCACCGAGGTAGCCGTGGACGCGGCGCGCTGCTTCCAGATCCGCGCCGCCGATCCCGCCGACGCGGACGCGGTGCGCGAGATCGCGCTCGAGGCGTACGCGATCTACACCCCCCGCATCGGCCGTCCGCCGGCACCGATCTCGGCCGACTACGCCACGCTGATCGAGCGCGGCGAGGTGTGGGTGGCGGATCACGGCGGTCGCGTGATCGGCTTCGTCGTCGTCCGGCCGCAGGACGGCTCGCTGCTGCTCGAGAACGTCGCCGTCTCGCCCGGCCATCAGCGGCTCGGCGTCGGCCGCGAGCTGATCGCGTTCGCCGAGGCACGGGCACGCAGCCTCGCCCTCTCGGCCGTCGAGCTGTACACCAACGAGCACATGGTCGAGAACATCGGCTACTACCCGCGGCTGGGGTACGTCGAGAGCGGCCGCCGCCGGCAGAACGGCTACGACCGCGTGTTCTTCCGCAAGCCGGTCTGAGGACTGGCTCTGAAACCACGTCTAAGGCGGGCGGGCCGATCGTCCGGCCCGCCCGCCTCCGGAAGCTGGTGCGGCTAGAACGTGCCGCTTGCGATCAGGGTGCCGCCAAGCGTTCGCACCCGCACCGTGGAGCCATTCACGATCGTGGGCACGGCCTGGCCGCGATCCGTGTTGCGCTCGACGTGGATCTCGCCGAGGCTGCTGACCAGGGGGCTGGCGAGCTTGTTGCCGTTCACGAACACGTTCACATGCTTGCCCCTCAGCACGGCGATGTGCTGGACCTCGATCTGCAGCTCACGTTCGCCGCCGCCCACCTTGTAGTCGGCGTGGCCGGTGGCGTTGGGGAACGAGATGCTGCCCCTGAGCGCGATCGAGCGGGTTGTGCTGGTGCCGCCCCTGGCCGACGCGGCCGGTGCGATCACGGCTACCGTCGCCAGACAGGCGATCAGTACCGAGACGAATGTGATGCGACGCATGGTGTGCCTTCCCTCGTTGACGATGTGTGGGCACCTTGCACGGCCGCAGGTCGAGGTCGCAATGGGACGTTGGTCCTAGGACCGTGGCGATTCGCCGCCACTCCAGGCATGCTGGACACATGCACGACCAACACACCGTCACCCTGTGAGCGACGGCCGGGGCGAGATCCTGCGTCCGGTGGCCACCTTTGCGCTGTCGGGACTCGCGGTGCTGGTGCTGGTCGCGGTGGCCGGCGCGCTCGCACTCAGGAGCCTGAGCACGTCCGAGGCGGTGCGCGATGCGCGACGCCTGGCCACGGTCACGGGCCGTGGCATCGTGGAGCCCGCCCTGACCACGGCCGTCGTGCGTGGCGATCCCCGGGCGATCGCGCGGCTGAACGGGATCATCCACCGGCGGGTGCTGGCGGCCGACGTCGCACGTATCAAGATCTGGAACGCCGAGGGCAAGATCCTCTACTCCGACGAGCCACGGCTGATCGGGAACCGCTATCCGCTTGGCGCGGACGAGCTGCGGGCGTTGCGTACCGAGACGGCCGCCACCGAGGTGACCAACCTGACCAGCCCCGAGAACACCTACGAGCAGAACCTCGGCAAGCTGACGTCGGTCTACCTCGGCCTGCGCGCCCAGGACGGCACGCCGGTGCTGTTTGAGGAGTACCTGCATTCGAGTGCGATCTCCGGCGACAGCCGAACCGTCGCGCGGCTGTTCGCCCCCGTGGGCATCGTCGCACTCCTGGTGCTGGCCGCCCTGCAGGTGCCGCTGGCATGGCGGATGGCCCACCGCATCCGCGCCGCCCAGCAGGATCGCGAGCTGCTGCTGCAGCGCGCGATCGATGCGTCTGAGCGGGAACGGCGGATGATCGCCGCCGGCCTGCACGATGGGGTCGTCCAGGAGCTGGCCGGACACTCGTTCCAGATGGCGGCGGCGATCGAGCAGCAGCAGTCGGAGCCCGAGCTGCGGCGGGTGCTCGCCGAGGGCGCGGCCGGCACCAGAAACGCGATCCGCCAGCTTCGTTCGCTGCTGCTCGAGATCTACCCGCCTGCGCTGCGCGACCACGGGCTGGCGGCGGCGTTGCCTGATCTGGCGGCTCCGCTGACCGCCCGCGGCGTGGACGTAACGGTGCGGGTCGAGCCGGGACCCGACCTGCCGATGGACGTCGAGCAGCTGGTGTTCCGAACGGCGCAGGAGGCGATCCGCAACGTGGCCTCACACGCCGGAGCCGAGCACGTCGGCGTCGAGGTCACGCGAAACGTTGGCACCGTGGTGCTGCGCGTCAGCGACGACGGCCGCGGGTTTGACCAGGGCGCCCTGGCCGCCCGGCGTGAGCAGGGACATCTCGGCCTCGTGATGCTGCGAGATCTCGCGGAATCTGCGGGAGGCTCGCTTCGCATCAACTCCCACCCGGGCGAGGGCACCAGCGTCGAGCTCGAGGTGCCGGACCGATGATCCGGGTCGGCGTCGTCGACGATCACGCGATCGTGCGCAACGGGCTGGTGCAGCTGCTGGGCTCCGACCCCGAGCTGGAGGTGGTGGGAGCGGCCGGAGACGGTGAGGCTGCGATCACGTTGTGCGTCGAGCAGCTACCGGACGTGGTGCTGATGGATCTCTCGATGCCGGGCATGGGCGGCGTCGAGGCGACGCGTCGCATCCGCGACCTGGCACCGAGTGTGCAGGTGGTGGTGCTGACCTCGTTCGTCGACCGCGAACGGGTGGTCGACGCGCTCGACGCCGGAGCGATCGGCTATCTGCTGAAGGACGCCGAGCCGGAAGATCTGATCCGCGGCGTCCACGCCGCCGCCGCCGGTGGCTCGCCGCTCGATCCGCGCGCCGCCCGCACGATGCTGGGAGCGCAGCGCGCCAGCTCTCCGCTCGACGATCTCACCGACCGCGAACGTCAGGTGCTGACGCTGGTCGCCGAGGGCCTGCCGAACAAGCAGATCGCCCGCCGGCTCGATATCAGCGAGAAGACGGTGAAGGCACACCTGACAAGCGCGTTTCGAACGATCGGGGTTGACGATCGCATGCAGGCCGGCCTGTGGGCCCGCCGCAATGGCCTCTGAGAAGCTCACATGAATATGTCGGGTCGAGTGATACTGTTCGGTCTTGTGTGGCTCGTTCAGGGCCATCGGTGGCTGGAAGGGGCACGTTGAATCGCGAAGCCCAAGGCGGGACGTGGCGTCGTTGGTACGTTGTGATCAATGACCACGACCAGAGCATGGTGACCGGAGAACTTGGCCCGTTCGCATCGCGGCGCGAGGCAGCAAAGGCAGCCCTCTCGTCCCGAGAGCAGCACACACGTATCGAGTATCGGCACCGCGCTCCGGGCACCCTGACCCGGTTCTGAGCGGACGCTCACTCCGCCGGCTGATTACGGCGATCCCAACCGTCCGTCCGGGCGTCGATCGGTAGGCCGAACTCGACGCTGACCCCCTTGCCCTGCGACGACGCCACCGTCAGATCGCCGCCGGCCAGGCGGGCTCGCTCCTTCATCCCGCGCACCCCGAGATGCACCGGATCAGATGTCGTGGAAGGCGCGGCGAATCCGCGGCCATCGTCCTTGACGACGCCATGTAGCTGATCGTCATCCTCGAACAGGCGGATGCTGAAGCTGTCGGCGTGTGAGTGCTTACGCACGTTGGCAAGGGCTTCGCCGACGATCCGGAAGGCGAGCTCCTCAAGCGTCCGGCCGTACCGTACGTCGGGCACCACGACCGACCACTCGGCACCGATACCGGCACCGATCTGCTCGGCCAGCGTCGTGATCGCCGTGTGGAGGCCGTGCTCGCGCAGGGCGGTCGGATGCAACTGAAACATCAGGCTGCGGGTGCGTTCGGTCACGTCGGCGAGCATCTCGCGGGCGTCCATCATGCGCGCGGCGACGTCCATCTGGTCGGCGTTGGTGGCGAGCGGAATCATCGCGTCAAACTGCACCAGCAACGCCCACAGCACCTGAATCGTGTCGTCGTGCAGATCGAACGCCAGCCGTGAGCGTTCGGCGTCTTCGGCCTGCAGAACCTGGCCGAGGATGGTGCGTCGCTCCTGCTCACCGGTTCGCAGAGCGCCCTCCGCGGCGCGCTGCTGGCTGATGTCGATGAACATGCAACCCACGCCGATGATCGAATCGTCCTCCGCCGCGAGCGGGTAGTAGTACGAGAGGTAACGACGGTCGGAGTGTCGCACGGTACGTGTCGGCGCTGACGTCTCGACGCCGACCTCGGCACCGCCTCCGGCGACAACGTGTTCGAGGATATCCCTCACCTCGGCGAACAGGCCGGGAAGCACATCCTCTCCGCGGCGACCCACGTCGCCCGCGGCGATACCGAACATCCGTGTTGCCGGCGAGTTCGCCCGCAGCACCCGAAGCTCGCGATCGAGCACCACGATGCCAATCGGCGCTCCGTCCAGCACCCGCTCCAGCAGCGCGCGCTCTTGAGGAGTGTCCTGCGCCTGCGCCGAATCCGGCTCGTCAGGGTGCGGAGCATCCGGACTCATCGACATCAGAGAGTATCACTTGCAACCAGTGCTGCCTAGGCGAGTGCCGGAAATCGACAGACGACGGGCCGCCGAAGCGGCCCGTCGCTGTCTCACCTCATGAACGTGTCGGGATTAGGCGGGCTGCACCGAACCGGCCGCAGCCTTCGCACGGGGCTCAGGCTGCTTGCGCAAGCCCAGAGCCATCTCACGGTTTCGCAGTGCTCCACCCAGGGCGAGCACACCGAACCCGATGCCCGACAGCATCAGCGCGATGCCGACGACGATGCCAAACAGCGACAGCTGGTCGGCCATGTAGCTGGTGTTGAGCGCGGTGGCGAGAGCCGTCTCGGTCACCCATACCTGCCGCACGGGGTTGTCCAGCGGCTGTCCGTTGGCACCCTTGAGTGCGGTTGCGGCGTCATTCGTGCCCTTGCCGTCGGCGGTCGCGTAGCGCGCCATCTGGGCGTACGTCTGTCCACCGGTCGCCTCGAGCGCGTGGATGCGCATGTAGCTTGCAAACGCGTGTGCCCGCTCGCCCGAGTTGATGGGCAGGTTGGCAACGGCAACGGTCGGCAGCTTGATGCTGGCCGGGAGTCCGGCCTGCTGCGCCTCCGCCTTGATCGCTGCGGGGGTCATGTCCGGCGTACCGACGATCTGCTCCTGGCTGAGCGTCGACTGCACGGTCGAGCGGGCGTTGACGCCCATAACGATGGACGCGACGCCGAATGCGATCAGCACCACCGCCGCGATGAAGCCCCCGATTTCAAATAGCTTGCGCATTACTCTCTTCTCCTCGAATCGATTACCGTTGGACCTGGTTCAATCGTCGGTGATCGTGGGCAGCGTTACGTCAGCGTTCTGCCCCTGCGAGTGTGCGGCCATCCTCGATCCGAGATGCGGCAAAGCCGCAAGCGCGCCGAATCAGCGGCGTGGTTCAGGCCGCCGGCTTGCGCTGCGCCGGTTGCCCGACCGGGCTATTCAGCAGCGTGGTGGCGTCCCCAGCGGACATCGGTCGCCCGTAGCGGTAGCCTTGGCCCAGCGGGCAACGCATGCGGCGCAGCAGCTCCGCCTCGGCCAGCGTCTCGACTCCTTCGGCGACCGCGTGCATGCCGACCGCGTCCGCCATGTCGATCACCGCCTGGACGATGGCACGCTGGCTCAGGTTGCGATCGATGCCGCTGACGAAGGCGCGGTCGATCTTCAGCTTGTCAAACGGCAGGCTTGAGAGGTACCCGAGGTTCGAGTAGCCGGCGCCAAAGTCGTCCAGCGCCAGCTTCAACCCCAGCTGATGCAGCCGCGCCAGCTGCTCGCCGGTGCGACCGTCCTGGTCGAGCAGTGCGCTCTCGGTGATCTCGAGCGTGACGCGGCCGGGCGGCACCTGATGGCAGCGCAGCAGGGCGTCGACCTCGCCCGGGTACGTGAATGCGGCAAGCTCGATCGGCGAGCAGTTGATGCTGACCCAGACCGGCGCCTGGGGGGCGTTGTGCACCCACTCGGCGAGTTGCCGAAGCGCGGTATCGACGACGATGTTCCCCAGCCGGTGGATCAGCCCGGTGGCTTCGGCCAGCGGGATGAAGCGATCGGGGCTGATCAGCGTGCCGTCGCTTCCGGCGATCCGGGCCAGCGCCTCGAAGCCGACCACCTGGTCGTGCTCGAGATCGACGATCGGCTGGTAGAGGATCTCGACGTCGCGCTCGTCGAGCGCCCGTCGCAGCGCCCGCTCGACGTCATGCCGCGCGATCCGGCGGGCCAGCATCGAGCCTTCGAACCAGCGGCTGCAGCCGCCACCGTCACGCTTGGCCGACGCGGTCGCGCTGACGGCGTCGGCCAGCGCGTCATCGGCTTCCTGCGATCCGTCCAGGGAGACGAGGCCAAACGAGGCCGACGGCACGACCTGCCACTCACCCAGGTCGAGCGGCGTCGCCAGCGCTGCCAACATGCGGTCGCAGGCCTGATCGGCGTCCTCGGGCGTGGCAATGTCCTCCATCAGGATCACGAACTGGTCGCCGCCGAATCGCCCGACAACGGCCCCGTGCGGCGCGGAGCGGCTCAACCGCCGGGCGGTCTCACGGATCAAACGGTCGCCGGCCGCGCGTCCCAGGCCCTCGTTCACCAACTCGAGGCGATCGATGTCGCACTGCACCAGCACCGCCATGCGCCGGCCGCCGCCTTTGAGGCGTCGCTCAACCGAACGGCGGGCGCGCGCAAGCACGTGGTCACGCGAACAGGCGCCGGTGTCCGGGTCGTGTTGCAGCGTCTCGGTGCCACGCCAGACGACGATGTTCGCGGCCGCCAGGGCGAGCACAAAGCCGGCATGGATCAGCGCCCACAGCCACGGTGAGCCGCCATGGTCGAACACCAGCAGGGGCTTCATGAGTCCCAGCAGGGCGTGGTGGGCGAGCACGAACGCCAGCGCCAGCGCGAGCGGCAGCCAGTCGCTGTAGAGCATCAGCAGGGTGAGCACGACAAAGAAGTCGAAGTGCGCCTCGGTGGCGCCGTGCCACAGCCCGACCAGCACGGCGGCGCAGGCAAGCAGCGCCAGGGACGAGATGGCGCTGCGCAGCGCACGGCTCAGCCAGGGTCTGTTTGCAAGCCAGGCAGCGAGCATGATCGGCGCCAACGAGCCGACCAGGGCGGCATCGTGCAGGGCGTAGCCACGGCCGAAGGCGAACACCCAGAGCGCGGCGATGTGAAGCCAGAGCGCGACCATCACGCCACGATGGCGGGCGTTCCAGCGGGCGTCGAGAACGTGCCTGCCCTGGGGCAGGCAGGTCATCAGACGAACGCGAAACCCGGCCAAGGGCTGCACACGCACGGCGAGAGGCATACCCGGTCTATCGCCACTCGACGGCGGGGATGAAGCTGTGCCAATCCAGCAACAGCCGCGCAACGCCCACCTCATGAGTGTTTGACTCCAATAATTGGGCGCCGGGGGTGGTTTTGCTCAACCACGCCAGCGAACCGTCACGATTGCGTCACAGCCGCGTCAATCCCGCGCGGGGAGTGTTTGACTCCAATTGTTGTGCCGGGAGTTGGGCGGGAATTGTTGCTATTTCGGGCTTCAGGTGAGCGGGGCGTCGGCGACGTAGCGCACCATTCGCCGGCCGTAGGCCTCGAACTCGCCGTCGGCGGTCATGCCGATCTTCTGCATCACGCGTACCGAGGGCTCGTTCTCCGGGTAGGACAGCGCCACCACCCGTCGCAGCCCCAGCTCGCCGAACGCGAGCTCGAGGCAGGCTCGGCCGACCTCGGTCGCGATGCCCTTGCCCCAGTGCTCGCGCACCAGCTCGTAGACCACCTCCACGTCAGGGCCGATCAGCTCGACCAGCACCAGACCGGCCACGCCGATCAGCTCGCCGCTCTCGCGGTCGACCACCGCCCACAGCGAGAAGCCGTGCCTGCGCTGGTGCTCGATCAGCCGTGCCACGCCGGACTTGGTCTGCTCGGCGGTGCGCGGCAGACCATCGCTGCCCACGAACCGCATCGCCTCGGCGTCGCCGTACAGGCGCTGGAGCGGGCCCGCGTCCTGGGGCCGCAACAGCCGCAGCTCACAGCGGGCCGTGGTGGCGACGATCCCCTCGCCCGCGGTCATGTCAGCCCCGGCACGTGCGCGTTTCGAAACGGCCAGTCGCGGGCCAGCCACTCCGCCACGCTCCGGCGCAGCGGCCCGTCCAGCTCGGCGTGAGTGGCCCGCACCCACGAGCGCACATCGGCGTCATGCTGAGGCTGGTCGGAGGGATAGATGTAGACACAGCCGATCACGACCCGCGACCCGGGCTCGAGCACCGTGAACGTGAAGCCCCGCCGCTGCTCGAAGTCGCGCGCGTGCCGTTCGAGATCGGCTCGGTTCTCGGCCGCCGTCATCTCGTGTGGCCACGAGGAGCCCTCGAAGCCCGGCGTCGACTTGATGTGCGCCACGCTCGACGTCCAGTCCTCGTAGTCCGACGCGTTGTGCTCCGGTGCCAGCGGCTCGAGCACGAATCGCTCGTCGGCCATCCCGCGCGGCGGCTCGAACTCCGCCGGCACGAACGCGGCGGACTCAGCCATTCGCGCCACGCTCGGATCGCCGCAGGCCGCCGCGGCGACCGCCCAGCACCAGTGCCGCACTGACCAGCGCCAGGTGGCTGAAGGCCTGTGGCACGTTGCCCAGCTGGCGACGCGCGACCGGGTCGTACTCCTCGGACAGCAGTCCGACATCGTTTCGCAGGTCGAGCAGCCGCTCGAACAGCTCCCGGGCCTGGGCGTGATCGCCCTGCAGCGCCAGCACCTCAACCAGCCAGAACGAGCAGGCCACGAACACGCCCTCCCCCTCGCCGATCCCGTCCACCTCGCCATCCGCCTGCGGCCGGTAGCGCCTCACCAGCCCGTCGATGGTCAGCTCGCTGCGGATTGCCTCGACGGTTTCCAGCATCCGCTGATCGTTGGCGTCGATGAACCCGACCAGCGGCATCATCAGGATGCTCGCGTCCAGCTCGTCGGATCCGTACGACTGGGCGAATGCCTTCTTCTTCTTGCTCCACGAGTGCTCGAGCACCTCGGCGTGGATCTCGTCTCGCAGCTCGGCCCACCGCTCGACCGGGCCACTCGCGCCGAACTCCTCGTGGAAGCGCACCGCGCGATCGAACGCCACCCACGCCATCACCTTCGAGTGCGTGAAGTGACGCGCCGGCCCGCGCACCTCCCACAACCCGGCATCCTCCAGCCGCCACCCCTCCTCCAGCCACTCCAGCAGCTTGCGCATCAACGACCACACGTCCCTGTCTTCCGAGACGCCGTGGACGCGGCTCTGGTAGACGGCATCCAGCAGCTCCCCGTACACGTCCAGCTGCAGCTGCGCCGAGGCGGCGTTGCCCACCCGTACCGGTGCCGAGCCCTCGTAGCCGGGAAGCCAGCCCAGCTCGCGCTCGTCCAGCCGGCGCTCCCCGGCAAGGCCGTACATGATCTGCACGTCTGCCGGATCACCCGCCACGGCCCGCAGCAGCCACCGCTCCCAGGCTTCGGCCTCCTCGCTGAGCCCGGCCCGCAGCATCGCGACCAGCGTCAGCGTCGCGTCCCGCAGCCAGCAGAACCTGTAGTCCCAGTTGCGAACGCCGCCCACCCGCTCCGGTAACGAGGTGGTGGGCGCGGCCACGATGCCGCCGGTCGGGTCATAGGTGAGCGCCTTCAGCACCAGCAGCGAGTGGCGCACCTCCTCGTGGTAGTCGCCCAGGTTGCGGCCGTGGCGCGCCCATTCCAGCCAGTACGTCTCGGTTTCGGTCAGCGCGGCTTCGGCATCGATCGAACGCGGCGGCTGCTCGTGCGAGGGATACCAGGTGAGCACGAACGGCACCCGCTCACCCGGCTTGAGCGTGAACCCCGAAAGCGTCTTCATGTCCTCACCGCGCACCGGTGCCGGCGTGCGCAGGCAGAGGCCGTCCGGGCCGGCGATCGCAACCCGGGCGTGTCCTTCCCGCCGCACCCAGGGCACGATGCGGCCGTAGTCGTAGCGGATGATCAGCTCGGACAGCATCTCGACCTCGCCGTCGAGGCCCTCGGCGATCCGCACGATGTCGGGTGCGGTGCCGCGCGGGGGCATGAAGTCGATCACCCGCACCGATCCGTTGTCGGTCTCGAGAACGGTCTCGAGGATCAGCGTGTCATGGCGATAGCGCCGGGTGCTCTGCGTCTCTCCGACCGGGGACAGCAGCCAGCGACCATGCTCGGGGCCACCCAGCAGCGCCGAGAAGCAGGCGCCCGAATCGAAGCGCGGCAGACAACACCAATCGATCGAGCATCGGTCGCTGACCAGCGCGGCGGTCTGCAGGTCGCCGATCATCGCGTAGTCCTCGATCCTCGGCATCAGTCGGAGGCGTACGCGAAGCTTGACTCGAACCCGCAGCGGCCCTCGAACGCGTACGAGAAGTGGTCGTCGTGCGCCTCCAGCCGCTCGCAGACCAGCTCGCGTCCCGGTCGCTCGTGGCCCGGGATCAGGCACGAGACGGTGCTGTCGGTCACGTACGGCGCCGACACCCGCAGCGTCACCGCGCCGCCGGCCCGAAACCAGCCGCGGCCGGGCGTGTGGTCGATCTCGATCGCACTTGGCCGCACCTCCAGCAGGTCGCTGGGCTTGTATACCCACGGGAACTGGCGCGCCGGCGTCCCGCCCAGGGCACCGGTGAACACGGCTTCGAGCGCCGCGCGCTGGTGCAGGTCGCCGCGCTCGTCCAGGTGCAGCACCCAGCTCCACGGCGACCCGTCCTGATCGTCGCTGTACCAGATCACCATCACCACCGCCAGGCCGGACACGTCGACCCGCTCCACCACGCCCCGCTCGATCCGCCACGAGAGTGCGCCCGTGCACTCGCCCGTCTGCGATCGGCCGCCGGGTGCGCCGTCGATGCGACGGCAGGGGCAGATCGGATCGCAGTTGCAGGCTTCGAGCGAGGTGCCGTTCAGGTGCCAGCTCACACAGCGATCCTAGCTCCCCCGCTGGCCGGCGTCGCGTGCCCACCGCGCCGCTAGACTCGCCGCGATGATTGACCTCGAGACTCGCTACCGGGCGCGCAGCCTGTGGCTCGACCAGCTTGCCGAGCCTCTGACTCCGCGCCACGTGCTGCCCGGCGACGCCACCTGCGACGTCGCCATCGTGGGCGCGGGTTTCACCGGCCTTTGGTCGGCGTACTACCTGAAACGGGCCCAGCCCGACCTGCGCGTGGTCGTCGTCGAGCGGGAGATAGCCGGCTACGGGCCGTCCGGGCGAAACGGCGGCTGGGTCTCGTCAGGCATCGCCGGAAGCCCCGAGCTGTACGGCCGCAGACGTGGCCAGGACGCCGTCCGCCGCGGGCTGCGCGAGACGTATGCGACGGTGGATGAGATCGGCGATGTTGTCCGGCGCGAGAACATCGCCTGCGGCTACCTCAAGGCCGGCATGCTGACGGCTGCCACCAGCGAGCCGCAGCGCCGGCGCCTGCTCGAGAGCGAACGCTCGGCGCACAAGCTGGACGCGGACGCGCAGGACGTGCGCCTGCTCACCCCGGCGCAGGCGGCGGAGTACGCGCGGGTGGCGGGCTGCGTGGCCGCGATCTACTCGCCGCACGCCGCCCGGGTTGATCCCGCCCGCCTGGTACGAGGGCTGGCGCGCGCCTGCGAGCAGCTGGGCGTGACGATCCACGAGCGCACCGCGGCGCGCGAGATCGCTCCCGGCCTGGTGCGCTGTGATGGCGGAACGCTGCGCGCCGGCATCGTGCTGCGGGCGACCGAGGCCTACACAACCCAGCTGCCCGGGGAGCGACTGCGGTACCTGCCGCTGTACTCGCTGATGATCGCGACCGAACCGTTGCCGGAGGCGGTGTGGGATACGATCGGCTGGCGCGACGGGGTGATGGTGGGCGACCGCCGCCACCTCTTCTTCTACGCCCAGCGCACCGAGGATGGACGGATCGCGATCGGTGGCCGCGGCGCCCCCTACCGGCTGCGGGAGCCGATCAGCGAACGCAACGAGCGCTCGGACGCGGTGCGAGCGCGGCTGGAACGCGCACTTCGCAACCACTTCCCGGCCGCCGCCGAAGCGGCCGTCACACACCACTGGGGCGGCCCCCTGGGCGTACCACGCGACTGGTGCACAAGCATCGACTTCGACCCCGTCACCGGGCTCGGCCGGGCCGGTGGCTACTCCGGCCACGGCGTCGTCTCGTCGAACATCGCCGGCCGAACGCTCGCCGACCTGGTGCTCGGCCGCGACAGCGAGCTGACGACGCTGCCCTGGGTCGGACATCGCAGCCGTCGCTGGGAGCCCGAGCCGCTGCGGTTCTTGGCGTCGCGCGCGATCGTGCGCGTGCTCGAGGGTGCCGACCGCTACGAGGACGCGACCGGACGGCCCAGCCGGCGCACCCGGCTGCTTGCTCCCGTCATGCCCCCGCACTGAGTCCGCAGGCTCTGGTACATTTGTACCAATGCGTGACCTGATCGTGATCGGAGGCGGCTTCGCGGGCGTGACGACGGCGCGCGATGCTGCGCTGGGCGGGCGCGACGTGCTGCTGCTGGAGGCACGCGACCGGCTTGGCGGCCGCACGTGGACGACCCGGTGGCACGACGAGCAGATCGAGTACGGCGGCGGGTGGGTGCACTGGCACCAGCCGCATACGTGGAGCGAGATCACGCGCGCCGGCCTCACGGTCGAGCTCTCGGCCGACGCCGACAGCGCGGCCTGGTACGTGGATGGCGAGCGGCGCAGCGGCAGCATCGCCGAGCGCGACGCGATCGCCGAGCAGGGCTGGAACAGGTTCGTTGCGGGCGTCGAGACGGTGCTGCCGAACCCTCACGATCCGCTGCTGGCCGCCGCCGAACTCGACCGGTTCGACCGGCTGACGATCGCCGAGCGGGTCGACCAGCTCGACCTTGGCCGCGAAGAGCGTGAGGTGCTGTGGGCGGAGCTGGAGTCGCTGGCACACGGCCGGCTGGACGATGCCGGTGCCGTCAGCGTGCTTCGCTGGCACGCACTGTCGGGGTACAGCCTGGCGCTCACCCAGTTCACCGGCGGACGGGTCACGCTCACCACCGGTACCGGGGGGCTGCTGAATGCGATCGCTGCGCAGGCGAGGTTCGAGACCAAGCTCGAGACCCCGGCCGCCGCGATCAGGCAGCGCGACGGCTCCGTCGAGGTCGAGACGCGCGCCGGCGAGCTGCTCGAGGCACGCGCGGTCGTGCTCGCGCTGCCCCTCAACACGCTGCCGGCAATCGAGTTCGACCCGCCGCTCTCGGAGACCAAGCGGGAGGGCATCGCACTCGGACAGGCATCGCGCGGCATCAAGATCTTCGTGCACGCAGAGAGCGTCCCCGGGCACCACAATGCGATCCGCCGCGAGCATCCGTTCGGCTATCTGGACACCGAGATCGTGCGCGCCGACGGCACCCAGATCATGATCGGATTCGGCTACGACGCGGCGATCTGCGATGCCGCAGACCTGCCGGGCGTGCAGCGGGCGATGGACGAGATCATGCCCGGGACGCGGGTGCTCGATGCCACCGCCCACGACTGGCTGGCCGACGAGTTCTCGCGCGGCACCTGGGCGATCCACCGGCCGGGCTGGTACAGCCACTACCACGCCGAGATGCGCCGGCCCGAGGGCCACGTGCTGCTGGCGGGCTCGGACGTCGCCAACGGCTGGTCGGGCTTCATCGACGGCGCCATCGAGTCGGGCCTGTGGGCCGGCGCGTGGGCGCTCGCGACGACTGCGTGAGCGACCGCAGGCACGAGATCGTCGATGCCACGCTGAGGCTGATCGGCAGCCGCGGCGTCGACGCCGTCACGCATCGCGCGGTGGCGGCCGAGGCCGGCGTGCCGCTGGCGGCGACGACCTACTACTTCGCCTCCAAGGCCGAGCTGGTGCGCGAGGCGCTGGAGCTGGTGATCGCCCGCTCGGTCGATCTGGTCGAGCAGCGCACGGCGGTGGCGGGCGGCCTCGGCTGCGACCAGCTGGTGGACCGGCTGACCGCGTTCGCCGCCGCCCAGATGGACGATCCGTACGCGCCCCTGATCGCGCAGTACGAGCTGATGCTGGAGGCGGGACGGCGCCCCGAGCTGCGTCCGCTGGCCGAGCGCTGGACGATCGCCTACATGCAGGGCCTGACCAACCTGGTGCGCGCGTCGCCTCTGCCCGACCCGGAGCGGTCGGCCGAACTGATCTCGGCGCTGATCGAGGGCGCACTGCTCGAACAGCTTGCGGCGCCGCGGGACGACTTCCTCGAGTGCGGCCTGCGACCGATGCTGGAGCTGGCGGTGCGCGGCCTTGCGACCGCACGGCCGGCCGCGCGCGGCGCTACAGCGTCGCGCTGAACGTGTCGCAGGCGGACGGATCGCCGGCCCG
>JAWVEC010000007.1:0-3251 GCA_033856975.1 Gaiellales bacterium | reverse complement strand
GCCCCTCGGTCTGGTCCCAGAACGCGGCTCCCGACCAGCGGCGCGAGTTGACGAAGTCGCGGCCATCCTCGAACGAGGCCGAGTGTCCCGCCCCCCACAGCCGGCTGTACCGCTCGATGCCGAGCGTGCGGAAGTCGTACATGCCGTGCCGGCCCGGGTTCCATCCCGTCATCATCGACGGCCACGCGGCGGCGGTGATCGGCGGCACCGTCGAGCGCAGCACGGCCGATGCCCCCTCAGCCCGGATCGCCGCGATGTTGGGCAGACGTGCGTCCGGAAGCCGGATCACGGCGTCGGTGCCGCCGTCGAGCCCGACCACGAGCAGCCGGGTCATGAACCGGCCGAAACCTCGACCGCCCGCGGCACGCGCTCCGACGGCAGCAGGCGCGGCTCGCCGGCCGCCGGCACGGACGTCATCTCGCCGGCGTGGTCGTAGCAGATGTGCATCGGACGCTGGGCGATACGCTGGATCAGCGCCACGGCCGAGCCGAGCGCCCGCCAGCGGGTGCGTCCGGGACGAACGGTCAGCAGCACCACGTCGGAGCAGGCCACCAGCGGCAGCGTCTCGGAGTCCTCCAGCACCGCCGGCGCGTCGATCACGATCACCGCGGCATGCTCACGCAGATCGCGCAGGATGCGATCGACCCGCGAGGCCGAAAACAGCGTCTCCGGCAGCGAGCTGGAGTCGCCCTCCGGCAACCAGTTCAGGTTGGGATCGAGCCGCACCAGCGGCGCGGTCGTCTGCGCTCCCGACAGCAGGCCCGAGAGACCCGCCTCGGTGCGGACGCGAGAGGCGCGCAGGTCGGCGCTGACCAGCGTGGTGGGCGTGCCGACACCGGCAAACGCCCGCGCCAGCGACAGCGCCAGCCCACTCGTGCCCTCGTCCCGCTGCGCCCGGGTGACGGTCACGACGGCCAGCTTGGTGCCGACGCCTGCCAGCTCCAGCTCGGAGCGCAGAAGCTGTACCGAGGAGGGGTCGAGCTCGGAGTCGATGTCGACCACCGGCACGCCGGCCACCTCGATGTCCTCGACCCGGCGGGCGTAGCGGTCGAGCCGCCCGATCGTGAGCGCGATCAGCGCACCGACGGCGAGCCCTGCCAGCAACCCGCCGATCAGCGCGATCACGCCCTTGGGCGCGGAGCTCTTGGTGAAGGACGTGGTCGCAGGAGTATGTGCGAACGAGGAACCGTTGCCGGTGACGTCGACGATCAGCGAGCTGATGCCGAGGTCCAACCGGGCGAGCGTGCCCTTCTTGTTCGGAGAGTTCGCGAGAAGCTGGCCGCTGTTGATCGCGTTGATGGTGTTCTGGATCTGCTTGCGCTCCCGGTCGCTGCGCTGGTTCAGCAGCACCTGGGCGTACTTGTCCAAAGCGGCGGCGGTCTCGGCCTGGTTCGAGCAGCCAACCAGGTCAAGCTGCACGGTCGATACCGAGAGGCCGGTCAGGGTGAGCCCGTTGACGAGGCTTGAGGGCGTCACACACGAGGACGATCCGAGCAGCTGGACGGCCTTCTGAGCAACCGCTGGGATGACGAAGTCCTGAGTCACCCAACCGTCGGGGAACTTGGGATTGTTCGGTACAACCTGAAGCTTGCCGGTGAACTGGTCGCTGAGCACCGTCGTGTCGTTGACGGTCAGCACCGTGGACGCCGTGTAGTGTCCCTTCTGGAATCCGGTCACGCCGAACGCCAGGGCGGCAAAGCCGAGGCCGCACAGCAGCACCAGCCACCAGCGCTGCAGGATGAGCCGCACGGAGCGACGAAAGGTCAGATCGGGCTTCACGTACCCACACTCCTCGGTGCCATTACGAGTCGACGCGCCCGCCCTGCCTGAGCGAACGCCCTAGAGCCAGTGTACCGGCCCCCCGTGTTCTGACAAGCGTTATGTCCAAAGTATGACAAAAGCAGCATCAGGCGCCGAGTGTCCTTCGGGCACGCGTCTTGACGCCCACCCGAACGGGGGGTACGGTCGATGGCGAGAGGCAGAGGGAGGGAGAGGGCACTGGCGGTGAACGATCACATGCGCGACGATCGCAGAACTGCCTTGGAGGGGGATGAGGAAGCGTACACCCCACGGGCAGTTCGTGACGGTCACGAAGGCGTTCCAGAACCGGCTGAGCCTGGACTCGGTCCGGTGATGCCGGCCACGCGCCACGCGCGGCGGACGCTCGTGCGGCGGGCGCTTATCGTGTCCGACGTGTGGTCGCTGGGCCTGACCTTCGCGGTCGTGCACGTGATCGTGGGCAGCACGGGCCAGGGATTCACCTCCGGCAAGGAGCTGTTGCTGTTCCTGCTGTCGCTGCCCTGCTGGCTGGCGATCGCCGGTCTGTACGGTCTGTACGAGGGCGACAGGCTGCGGGCCGACACCTCCACCCTTGACGACTTCTGGCCCCTGTTCCACGGCATCACGGTGGGCGTCTGGCTGACGTTCGTGGTGATCCGGCTGTCCGACGTGCTGCACGCCAGCGAACGGCGGCTGATCCTGTTCTGGTTCATCGCGCTGGTGGTGGTGCCGGTGGGCCGCTCGATCGCCCGCGTCTACATCCGCACCCGGGTCGCGTTCCTGCAGCAAACCCTGATCGTCGGCGCCGGGCTGGTCGGTCAGGAGATCGCGCGCAAGATCCGCCGCAACCCCGCCTACGGCCTGGAGCTGGCCGGATTCGTCGACTCGGATCCGCTGCCGATGCACCATGAGCTGGCGGACGTGCGGGTGCTGGGCGGCACCGAACAGTTGGCCGAGATCGTCCGCAGCCACGGCGTCGAGCGCGTGATGCTGGCGTTCACCGGCGATGGCCACGATGCCGGCCTGGACGTGGTGCGGGCGTGCAACGACCTCGACGTCGAGCTCGACATCGTGCCCCGGCTGTTCGAGGTGGTGGGCAGCAAGGCCCGCTTTCACTCGCTACAGGGCACACCTCTGCTGGGGCTGACCCCGCCCGTGCTGTCGGGCAGCCATCGCATCGCCAAGCGCGCGGTCGACATCGTGGGAGCAACGCTGGGTCTGATCGTGCTGTCGCCGATCCTGATCGGCACCGCGATCGCGATCCGCTTCAACAGCCCCGGCCCGGTGCTGTTCCGCCAGACGCGCATCGGTCGTGGCCAGACGCCGTTCACGATCCTCAAGTTCCGCACCATGGTCGAGGACGCCGAGCAGCTGAAGGCGGACGTCGCGCACCTCAACGCCCACCTCGACACGGACGCGCGCATGTTCAAGATCCCCGACGACCCCCGCATCACGTCGGTCGGCCGGGTGCT
>JAWVEC010000006.1:0-17066 GCA_033856975.1 Gaiellales bacterium | reverse complement strand
TGGCCGTGAGCCGTGCCCCCGGCAGCAGGTACGCCATCGCCACCCGGTTGCTTGCCGCCACTGCCAGGTCGCACTCGACCGGGTCGGAGTGGCGGCTGGAGCGAAACAGGTTGAGCCCCTCGAGCGGCTCGGTGGCGTCCACCCCGCGCTGGACGCCGCTCTGTGAGTGGTCGGCGACCACGATCAGGGCGTAGCGCTCGAGGAATGACTCCCAGCCCCCGGCCGCTTCCACCAGCAGCCCGAGGCTGCGGTCGGCCTGCTCCACCTCACCCACGGCATCCTCCCCGCGGTGCTGCGCAGCGTCGGTCTCATAGAGGTACAGAAACAGGAAGTCGAAGCCGTCGCGGGTCACGAGCCATCGCCCAACATGGCCGCCATGACGATCCACGGAGGCGCCGAAGTTGCGCGGCGCGCCGGTGTCGTCCGACCAGAACAGCTCACCGAAGAAGAACCGCTTGGGCCCGTAGAAGGCGTCGACGATGCCCACCCGGCGAGCGATCCGGCGAGCGGCCTCACGCGTGATCGAGTGCCGCACCCGGCCCCGGCAGACGAAGGTGTTGACGGCCGCGGTCACCAGGCCGGCATCCTCCAGCGCCTCGAACACCGTTGTCGCTCTAGGCGACATGTGCAGCAGGTTGAGGTTCACCAGCACGTCGTCCACCATCTGCTTCGTGCCCTCGGCCAGTGTTGCCAGGAACGACGAGCCGTACTCGACAAACCGGCCCTCGCCGCGGTGGTACCAGCTCATGCTGGGGATGCCCGAGCCGGCCGGGTGCCCGCCGGTGATCAGCGCCGAGAGGCAGACCGGCGTCAGCGACGGGAAGGTCGAGACGCACGCGTTGGTGCGCGAGCCGCGCTGTTGCAGCACGGCCAGGTTGGGAGCGCGGCCGGCCGCGATCGCGCGATCGAGCAGCTCAGGGCCCAGACCGTCGATCACAGCCATGATCAGCTTCTTGGGCATTCGCCGGAGTGTAGGTCGCGTCGAGCGAGCGAGCGGTGGATCAGCCCCGCTAACGCAGTACCCGCAGGCCCTTGTACTTCTCCTGCTCACGGCGCCGCGTGCGCGCAAACAGCAGCGCCGCGGCCGCCGCCAGCACGAAGCCGGCGAAGGGCACCGCCCCGGCCACGCCGGCCATCACCCCGGCGCCGTCCTCGACCAGCGCCGTGCCGCGGGCATCGCCGCCGCCCCGGATCGCCCGCATGCGGATCTGGCGCAGGCTGATGCCGACCGCGCCGGCCACCAGCGCGCCCGCGATCAGCCCCACGAACGGCACCTGGTCGCCCGCCACCAGCTCGAAGGCGAGCCCGCCGCCCAGCACCCGCCGCACCAGCCGCGCACCGGCTTCGGCGCCGGGCCAGATTGCGTCTGCGGCCAGCTCCACCGCCGCGGCCAGCCACAGCAGCACCACGGTGAGAGGATCGTCGGCGAACGAGAGCGAGCCGTCGGCCACGCCCAGCGCCGCCGCCGATGCCGCGATCGCGAGCGGCCCGGTGGCGAAGAATCCGGCCGCCACCGCCAGGCCCAAGCCCTGGCTGAGAGCGATTGCGAGGTCCATTGAGGGCGGATCATAGAGCCCGCACTCGCTGGTAGGGTCATTGCCATGACCTGGGTGCTGCTGTCCTTCTTCGTCGTCCTGTTTCTGACCGTGATCGCCCCGCTGATGCGCCAGCGGGCGCTGATGGCGGCGCGGGGCAGGCGACTGGTGGCGCTGCAGAGAGCGCGTGGCAGCCGCGTGATCACGATCATCCACCGCCAGGAGCAGATCGGGCTGTTCGGCGTGCCGCTGGTGCGGTTCATCGACATAGACGACTCCGAGCAGGTGCTGCGCGCGATCCGCCAGACGCCCGACGACACGCCCATCGACCTGGTGCTGCACACGCCCGGCGGGCTGGTGCTCGCAGCCGAGCAGATCGCCCACGCCGTACGCGCGCATCCCGCGCCGGTGACCGTGCTCGTCCCCCACTATGCGATGAGCGGCGGCACGCTGATCGCGCTGGCTGCGAACGAGATCCGGATGGACCCACACGCCGTGCTCGGCCCGGTCGACCCACAGCTGGGCGAGATGCCGGCCGCCTCGATCATGCGCGTCGTGCACTCCAAGGATGCCTCCCAGATCGACGATCGGTTCCTGGTGCTGGCCGACGTGGCGGAGAAGGCGCTGCGCCAGGTGATCGCGCTCGTGACCGACCTGCTCGACGATCACATGCCGCCCGAGAAGGCGCAGGAGCTGGCCGAGCTGCTGGCCGGCGGGCACTTCACCCACGACTTCCCGATCACGGTCGAGCGCGCCCGCGAGCTGGGCCTGGCGGTCAACGACGAGCTGCCGGATGAGGTCTATCAGCTGATGGAGCTGTTCCCGCAACCTGCGCGGGGCCGGCCCAGCGTCACCTACCTGCCGCTGCCCGCGCCCGGCCCCGGGCGGGTGCCACCGCGGGTGGGATGACCACCCGCACCGCGTCACGCCGGTAGCGCACCTCGACCCGCTCGAACCGGCCCAGGTACTCGCCGTCCAACTGCAGCGGCACGGGCCGGTCGCAGATCACGTCGAACGACTCGACATCGTGCAGGTAGGCCACCCTGCGGTCGTGGCGGCGGGCGTGCGCCGGCCACACCAGGCCGTACAACGGCAGCCGCCACAGGTCACGGCTGCGGAGCTCGCCCACCACCGCCACGTCGAGCGCGGTGTCGAAGCCGGCCCGCGGTGCCGTCCGCACCGGCAGACGTCCGAAGTACGTGTAGGGATGCTGGTTGGCGACGGCCAGGTAGGAGCAGCGCAGCCGCCTGCCGTCCAGCTCGATCGTCATCCGCTCGGGCAGGGCGAATCCGTCGCTGCGCAGCGTCCGGACGGCCGCCGCCACCACCTTCAGATCGCCGGGGCGACGGCCGTCATAGCGCGTGTGGCGTTCCTCGTCCACCACTCGTGTCGCCTCCGCCTCCAGCCCCATGCCGGCCGAGAACGTGAACATTCTGCCGTTGGCGACGCCCAGTCCGACCGCGCGCGACGACCGCGTGCGAAGCGCGGCGGCCAGCACGGCGGCAGCCGCGATCGGCTTTCGTGGCAGCCCCAGCTGACGTGCGAACACGGAGGTCGCGCCGGCCGGGACGACGCCCAGCTCGGCGCCGGGCGGAAGGCCGTTGACCACCTCGTTGACGGTTCCGTCGCCACCCATGGCCACCACCACCTCGGCGCCGGGGTCGCTGGCGAGCTCGACGGCATGGCCGGATCGCTCGGTCAGGGCCAGCTCGACGTCGGCCACCTCGGCCAGCAGCGCCGCCACCGCGTCGACCAGCGCCCGCGACACACCCGAGGCGGTGGGATTGGCTATCAGGCGAACCCGCATGCTGCGTCTACGATAGTGGCGTGACGCCGTCCCAGGTCCGTTCCTACGCCGCCGTCGCCGGCATACCCGCCACCCTGGTCGTGGCCGGGCACCTGGCCCTGGTCTGGAACGACTCCAGCGGCATCCCCGCGCATCAGCGGCTGGCCTTCGACCACGGCATCGCGCTGGCGGTCGTGCTGGCGGCACTTCTGATCTGCTCGCGGATCGCACTGCACCTCGAGAGCGGCGACGGAGCACCGATCGCGGACTCCGTTGCCGTGGTTGGCGCCGTGGCGGTGCTCGCCCACCTGGCCCGCGTGTGGCGCGACGGCTCCGACCCGCTGCAGCGCTTCGGCGTCACCGCGGAGCACATCGCCGCGCTGCTCGCGGTCGCCGCGGTGACGCTCCTGATCGGCCGCTTCGAGCGAGCCGGCCGGCGCGGCGCCGCAACCACCGAGCCGTAATCCTGGCTCAATCAACCGGGCCTACAACTCGGGACATGAACAACTACCTCAGAAACGGTGCGCTGCTCGTGGCGGCGGCACTGACGGGAGGCGGGGCCGCGTTCGCGGTGGACACGACCCAGCCGCAATCCCAAACGATCATCCGCACCGCATCCCCGGCCGAGAACGTGGCCGCCCCTGCCCAGACCGGCCTCAGCGTCAACTCGATCTACCGGCGCTCGGCGCCCGGCGTGGTTGTCGTCACCGCGACCTCGACCACCAAGGGCACGACCAATCCGTTCGACCCGTTCTCGACTCCCCAGAGCCAGCAGACGGAATCGCTCGGCTCCGGCTTCGTGATCGACAAGAGCGGGCACATCCTGACCAACGCGCACGTCGTTGTTGGAGCCAGCAAGGTCGACATCGGCTTCTCCAACGGCGCGAGCTATCCGGCCACGGTGGTCGGCCTCGACAAGAGCACCGATGTCGCGGTGCTGAAGGTGGACGTGCCGCAGAACGCGCTCGACCCGCTGCCCCTGGGCGACTCGTCGACGGTGCAGGTCGGCGCCCCGGTCGTCGCGATCGGCAACCCGCTGGGCGAGGACCGCACCGTCACCGCGGGCATCGTCTCGGCAGTCCAGCGCGACATCAGCTCGCTGCAGCCGGGCATCCAGATCCCCGGCGCGATCCAGACCGACGCCGCGATCAACCACGGCAACTCGGGCGGCCCGCTGATCAACAACCAGGGCGAGGTGATCGGCATCAACAGCCAGATCCTGTCCGACAACCCCGGCAACCCGCAGAGCGGCAGCATCGGCATCGGATTCGCGATTCCGATCAACCTGGCAAAGAACATCGCCCAGCAACTGATCGCCAACGGCAAGGCGCAGCACACCTACCTCGGCATCCGGGGATCGGTGCTGACGCCCGACCTGGCCAAGTCGCTCAACCTGAGCATCGACCACGGAGTGCTGGTCGGCCAGGTCGAGCCCAACTCACCGGCCGCGAAGGCGGGCCTGCGCGCGGGCACCACCCAGGCCACGATCAACGGTCAGACGGTCGAGCTGGGCGGTGACGTGATCACCAAGATCGACGGTCACGCTATCAGCACCTTCGACGATCTGTCAGGCGCGATCACCGGGCACAAGCCGGGCGACACGATCCAGCTCGAGATCGTCCGCGGCGGCAAGACGATGACCGTCTCGGTGACGCTGGCGTCCAGATGATTGATTCCATATTCAGCGCGGCGTTGGATGTGGAATCAACCATCTAGTAGGTAGCTTGAGCGCTCATCCTGTCGAGACCTCGACGATCACATCGTCGACCGCGTCGAGGGCGTCCCTGACGGCGTCCTCGACGCGGCTCGCCAGCAGGTGGGCCTCACGCACGGTGAGACTGGCGTCGGCGCGCAGCGACGTCACCACCAGCAACCGCTCGCCCTGGCGATAGACGACCACCTCCGCGGCGCCACCGGCCACCGCGTGCACCGCGGCGGCGGCGGTCTTGACAAGCTGTGGCTGCTCGACGGCAACATCCCGGGCGGGCTGCGCACCGAGTGCTGACGGCTCGACGTGCGCGAACACGCGCGCGACGCCGAACTCCGACCGTATCTCGCGCTTCAGGCGCTCCACCGTCTCACCCGCCTGCCGCAGCGGCAGGTCCTCGGGCAGCCGCACGTGCAACGTGATAGCGCGGCCCCCTCGCCCCTCCTCGAGCACGGTGATGTTGTGCGTCTCGACAACGCCGGGGACGCGCAGCGCGGCGGCCGCGACCCGCTCGTTCGCGGCCTCCCCGTGGACGATCGGCTCGACGTGCACGGTCACCTGGGCGGGGCCGATCAGGGATCGCACGGCATCCTCGACCTGGTCCATCGTCTGATGGCTGCGCTCCAGTCCCTCCAGCCGGGAGACGCCGATCACGACGTCGGCGAAGCTCTCGCCCCCGGCCTCGCGCACCCGCACCGAGCGCACCTCGGCCACACCCGGCACCGCTCCGGCAGCCGCTTCGATCAGGCCGCTCAACCCGCTGGGCGCCCGATCCATCAGCACATCCACGTTGTGCCCGGCCATCCGCACCGCCGCCACCAACACCACCGTCGCCACCACCAGTGCCGCGACGGCGTCGGCGCGGGGGTAGCCGGCCGAGACGAAGGCAAGCCCGATGATCACCGCGAAGGTGCCGGCGAAGTCGGACGCGAAGTGCAACCCGCTGGCCAGCAGGGCCGCGTTTCGCTCACGGCGCCCCAGCCGAAACGAGGTCGCCGTCCGCCCGGCATCGACCGCCAGCACACCGCCGAGCAGCACGAACGCGTACCAGTGCGCCTCCACCCCGCCGCCACTCGAGCGCAGCCGCAGCACGGCTTCGAAGCCGATCCAGCACGCGACCACGGCCAGGAACACCGCTTCGGACAGCGCGGCCAGGTGCTGCGCCTTGCCGTGGCCGTACTGGTGCTGGGCATCCGCCGGACGCTCGGCCACGCCGATCGCGTACAGCGAGAGCAGCGCGGCTGCGGCGTCCAGTGCCGAGTGCACGGCCTCTGCCAGAATACCCAGGCTGGAGGTGCCCAGGCCGACCGCGACCTTGGCGGCCGTCAGGCCCAGTGCGGCCAGCAGCGAGATCAGCGCGGTGCGTCGAGCGGTTGACACGAAGCCGATTGTAGGGGAGGGTGGTTTCCAAACGTTCCCTCCGCGCAGTACCATGGGAGTCTGATGAGCTCCAGCCAGGAAGCAGAGCGGTCTGACGAGCGACTCACCGAGCAGGTGCGAGTGCTGATCGTGGACGACCACGCCGCCGTCCGCGAGGGCGTCAAGATGATCCTGGCCCGCGACCGCGAGATCGCGGTGATCGGCGAGAGTTCGAACGGCGAGGCGGCGATCGAGATGGCCGAGCGCCGCCGCCCGGACGTGATCCTGATGGACGTACGGATGCGAGGCATGGACGGCTTCGAGGCCACGCGCCGGATCACCGCCGCGCATCCGACGATGGCCGTCATCCTGTACACGGCCCACGGCGAGCGTGGACTGCTGTCGGAGGGCCTGGACTGCGGTGCGCGCGGCTACGTGCTCAAGGACGCGCCGCCCGATGACATCGTCCGCGCCGTCAAGCGCGTTGCCGAGGGCGGTGCCTACGTCGATCCGACCCTCGCCTCGGAGCTGGTGTCACCAAAGGCAACGGAGCGGCTGCCCGCGCTGTCGACCCGCGAGCGCGAGATCCTGGGCTTGCTCGCCAACGGCTTCTCGAACCCGGAGATAGCCTCCCGGCTGTTCATCAGCCCTGAAACGGTGCGCACGCACGTGCGCAATGCGATGACGAAGCTCGAGGCCGACACGCGCACCCAGGCGGTCGCGCTGGCGCTGCGCCACTCGCTGATCGAATGATGGACGGCCGCGAGCCGGTCGACGACCGCGGCGTGCTGCTCGACCACATGTTGCGAACGGTGGAGGACGAGCGGTCGCTGATCGCCCATCGGCTGCACGACGGGCCACAGCAGGTGCTGACGGCCATCCGGCTGCTGTCCGACGGCATCCGACATGCTCTCGACGAGGGCGAGATGACGCGCGCCCGGGAGGGACTGGAACGGCTGGAGGAGCTGGCGATCGAGGCCTCCGAGGAGCTGCGCCGGATGACCGGGCGCCTGTACCCAGTGGTCATGGAGCAGCGCGGCCTGCTGCAGGCACTGGGGTCGCTGGCCGAGACGATCGAGGAGGAGTATGGCGTGCGCGCGCACCTGGAGTTGCCAAGCGTCTGGTCGCGGGGTGACGACGAGCGGGACACCGCCATCTACCACGTCGCTCGAGAGGCGTCGCTGCACCCCGCGCGCTCCAGCGTGACGCCGATCTCGATCCAGCTGACCGCCGACGGTTCGGAGATCGCGCTGCGGGTGTCGGCACCCGGCTGCCCGCCGTACGCGGACGCGGTCGTGCTCCTGTTGCGCGAGCGGGCAACGCGGATCGGAGGCCAGGTCGAGATCACCGAGGGCGCCGCCGCGGAGGTCGTCCTGACCGCGACGCAGCGGCGATGAAGGTGGGTGTGGTGGGAGCCGCCACCCGCGACAGGATCGAGATCGGGGGTGGGCCGAGCCGGTCGCAGCCGGGCGGCACCCCGCTGTACGCCGCCCGTGCGCTGCGATCGGTGGGTGCCGAGCCGTGCGCCGTCGAGATCGGCACGCTTGACTCGCTGCTCGCACACGGTCCGGAGGGGACGCGCCAGGAGATCCTGTCACTGCCGCCGCCGTTGACCCCGCAGCGGTTGCGCGAACAGGTGCTGCCGGCGCTGGCGGGGTGCGCCTGGGTGTTGCTGGGCGGGCAGACGGCGGGCGACTTCCCCGCCGCCACCATCACCGCCCTGGTCGCCGCCGGCCACCGTGTCTGCCTCGACGGCCAGGGGCTGGCCCGCGGCAGCCGCACCGGCCCGGTTCGTCTGGGCGCGATCTCCCAGTCCGACATACCCGGTGTCACGGCACTGAAGCTGAACCTGGCGGAGGCGGAGGCGGCAGGCAGCCTGGAGGTGCCCGAACTGCTGGTCACGCAGGCCGAACGCGGCCTGGCCGTCAGTTGGGCGGGCGGCCGCCAGGAGATCGCCGGTGACGGCGTGCGGTTCGATGACCCGACCGGTGCCGGCGACTCGTTCGCGGCGCTCTACTGCCTGGCCCGAAGCGAAGACAAGGCGCCGCCCGACGCCGCCCGGTTTGCGCTGGACGCCGTCCAGCGGCTGTACCGGGGCGAGCGGTAGCGATCATACTCGCGGGCCGATCCGGACTCCGGGTAGTTGCACAGGATCGGTCACACGGCGTAGGCTGCGCGACTACGTGACCGAATCGATCCGGATCCTGATCGCGGAGGACAATGCCCTGCTGCGCGGCGTGCTGCGTGATGCCCTGGCCGAGGCCGGCATGATCGTGGTGGCCGAGGCAAGCGACGGCGCCGAGGCCGTCTCGCTGGCCGAGCAGTCGACGCCGGACGTGGTGGTGATGGACATGCGGATGCCAAACGTGGACGGCATCGAGGCCACCGAGCAGATCGCACACGCGACCTGGGCGATGCCGGTGGTGGTGCTGTCCGCCTACGACGAGCCGCAGATGATCGAGGCGGCGCTCGCGGCAGGAGCGACCAGCTGCCTCAAGAAGGGCGTCGGGCTGGACGAGCTGATCGAGGCCATCCGCGCCGCCGAGCGCGGCTGACCACAACGCCTCAGCTGCTGTAGATCAGCAGCCGCAGGTCGCCCGGGACGGGCGCGAGCGTCACGGTACCGGTGTCGAACAGGGCCGCCAGAGGCGTCACATCGGGAGCCAGCAGGCCCCGATAGCGGTAGATGTGGAAGCTGTGGACGCGCCCGTACGAGACGCAACGGTGCAGCACCGAGCGGCCGGGGGCGCGGTGCGAGGTGAAGGTCGCGGATCCGGCCAGCATCCCGCCGGCGGTCGTGTGGAGATGCGCGGTGGCTCCGGTGGCGGTATGTCTTGGCCGCGGCAGGTCGCTGATCGGCCCGCCCGAGAAGCCGAAATGGATGATCGACCTGATGCTGCTGTTCGTCCCCGCGACGGCGCCCTCGAACACGCGCGTGCGGCCGTAGTTGTCAGCGGCGTCGAAGGCGTAGGCGCCGTTCAGCGGCCCGGCATCGATCTCGATGTGGCCGGGGCACTGCCGCAGCTTGGGCGGGTGATAGCTCGGCCCCTGGCAGCCGGGATCGACGGTCAGCCGCGCCTGCGTTCCCGCCGCCGTGAGGGTGCCGAAGAAGGGCGCCGTGGTGGTATCGATGCTGAGCTGGTTGTAGGTCAGCGTTCCCTTGGTGCTGCGCAGGTACCCGGTGCGCCCGCCGCCCAGTGGGCAGGCGCGGCGGCTCAGGGCGGTGGTCGCCGCGTACGCGACGTTGAGCACATCGGGCGCCATCGCCGTGCCGGTGTCGACCGTGGCCGTGGCGAGCGTCCGCCGGGCGAGCGTCGTGGTCACCGGATCGCTGGGGCTGTAGGAGTACACGTGCACCTGCTGCGGCCTGTCGAGCCGCACCATCACCACGTCGATGAACACCTGGCTGGAGCCGAACGGGTCGCGGAACACGTTGATGTCCAGCCATTCGCGGTAGCCGACGTCGTTCACCGTCACGTCCACCGGACGAGTCGCGATGTCGACCAGCACGAAGCCCGACGCGTGCGGGATCGGCGCCGGCGTACTGAGGTAGCGGCTGTGCGGCAGCACGCGCGTGTGCCTCAGCAACGTCATCGGCGCGGCGAAACGCAACCGGCCGGCCGGCAGGGTCGAGGCGCGAGCGGACGACGCCGCCAGCAGGAACAGCGCCGTGGTGGCGACCAGGGCGCCGCCCGCGGCCACCCGCCGCGCCCACCGGACACGAGACCCAAAAAGACGCTCCCCGACCTTCACCTCTCCACGATACGTGGCGCGTGTGAACTTGGGAAGGGGCGTTGCCAAAACCTTAAACGGCGACTGGTTTTGCGGCCTCGTCGACCAGCTCGCGGAACAGCGGCAAGCCGCCCTCCAGATCCTCCTCGGGGTGCCACAACACCCCCACGCAGAAGCGGGCCTGCGGCAGCTCGATCGCCTCCACCACGCCGTCGGGTGCGTGCGCGGTCACCACCAGGCCGTCGCCGATCCGGTCGGGTGCCTGATGGTGGCAGGACGGCACGTCGAGCCGGTCACCGATGATGCCGTGCAGCCGCGAGCCCGGCTCGACCTGCACCGGGTGTCGCGTGAACGTCCCCGGCGGGCCCTTGTGAACGGCTCCGTCGGGCACCACCTCGGCCAGATGCTGCACCAGCGTGCCGCCGCGCAGCACGTTCAGGAGCTGCAGCCCCCGGCACACCCCCAGCACCGGCAGGTCGCGCTCCAGTGCCGCTCGCAGAAGCTCGAGCTCGGCACGGTCGCGGTGGGCGACCACGCCCACCGTCTCGGCGTGGGGCTTCTGCCCGTACAGCGCCGGATCGATGTCCGATCCGCCGGTCAAGAGCAGCCCATCCAGCGTCTCGACCAGGTCGCCGGCCTGCTCCAGCGGCGGGATCACCAGCGGCACGCCACCCGCCGCAGCAACGCCGCGCACGTACCCCGCCGGCACCATCACGCAGTCGACGTTGCGCCAGTGCGAGAAGCTCGCGGGCACCTCGTAGGCGCAGATCCCGATCAGGGGCCGGTTGCGGTGCATACCACCCGGAGTATATGAATGGTGCCCCCAGGCTTCGGAGAGGAGCAGGCGTGAGAGTTGACGAGCTGCAGCGAGACGTCGAACAGGGCGCGATCGATACCGTGCTGCTCGTGATGACCGACATGCAGGGCCGGCTGATGGGCAAGCGCCTGCACGCCCCCTTCTTCCTGTCGGAGATCGCCGCCCACGGCGCCGAGGGATGCAACTACCTGCTGGCGGTGGACGTGGAGATGAACACGGTGCAGGGGTACGAGATGACGTCGTGGGACACGGGCTACGGCGACTTCGTCTTTCGGCCGGACATGGCCAGCCTGCGGCCGATCCCGTGGCTGGAACGAACGGCACTGGTGGTCGCCGACCTGGAGTGGCACGACGGATCGCCGGTGGTGGCCTCGCCGCGCCAGATCCTGCGCCGACAGCTCGACCGCCTGGCCGAGCGAGGCTGGGCTGCCAACATCGGCTCCGAGCTCGAGTTCTTCCTGTTTCGCGACAGCTACGACGAGGCGCGCGCCAAGCGCTACCACGACCTGGTTCCAGCCAACCCCTACAACGTCGACTACTCGATCTTCGGGACGACGGTGGTGGAAGAGGTGCTGCGACCGATCAGGCTCGGCATGGCCGGCGCCGGCATCCCGGTGGAGGACTCCAAGGGCGAGTGCAACTTCGGCCAGCACGAGGTGAACTTCCGCTACGCGGATGCGCTGACGATGGCCGACAACCACTCGATCTACAAGAACGGCGCGCGTGAGATCGCCTGGCAGCACGCCCACGCGATCTCGTTCATGTCCAAGTACAACGAGCGCGAGGGCAACTCGTGCCACATCCACTGCAGCTTCTGGGACGGCGACTCGAGCCTCTTCCCGGGCGACAGGGAGGGGTTCTCAAAGACGTTCGAGCACTTCGTGGCCGGCCAGCTCGCGGCAACGCGGGAGCTGACCTACTTCTACGCGCCCAACATCAACTCGTACAAACGCTTCGCCGAGGGCTCGTTCGCCCCCACGGCGATGGTCTGGGGACGCGACAACCGCACCTGCGCCTTCCGCGTCGTCGGCCACGGCAACAGCCTGCGGCTGGAAACGCGGCTGCCGGGCGCCGACGTCAACCCGTACCTGGCCTTCGCCGCCGTGATCGCGTCCGGCCTGCACGGGATCGAGAACGAGCTCGAGCTGGAGCCCGAGTTCAAGGGCAATGCCTACCAGGCACCCGAGGAGCGGCACGTGCCCCGCTCGCTGCGAGACGCGATCGACCTGCTCGACGCCTCGTCGCTCGCCCGCGAGGCGTTTGGGGAGGACGTGGTGCGACACTACCTGCACTCGGCCCGTACCGAGCAGCGAGCGTTCGACGCCGCTATCACCGACTGGGAGAAGTTCCGGGGCTTCGAACGGCTGTAGTGGGACGACAGGGAGGGAGACGCGGATGTCCGCAACGACTGCCACCGAGGGACTGCTGATCGCGGGCGAGCGCGCCGCCGCGGCCGAGGGCCGCAGCTTCGAGGTCACGAATCCGGCCACCGGGCAGCACCTGGCCACGGTGGCCGAGGCGGGCGTGCCGGACGTCGAGCGGGCGGTGGCCGCGGCCGTCGCGACATACGAAACGTGGGGCGCGATGTCGCCGGTCACGCGCGGCCGGGTGATGCATCGCTTTGCGACGGCGGTCGAGGAGCACGCCGAGGAGCTGGCGCTGCTCGAGTGCCGCAACGTGGGGATGCCGATCTCGGACGCGCGCGGCCAGCTGGCCATGATCGTGGACGTGATCCGCTACTACGCAGGCGCCGTGGACAAGTTCTTCGGGCACACCGTCCCGGTCGAGCGGCAGGGCGTCGCGATGACCTTCCGCGAGCCGATCGGCGTGGTGGGGCTGATCACTCCCTGGAACTTCCCGCTCAACATCGCCAACTGGAAGGCGGCGCCGGCGCTGGCCGCGGGCAACACGGTGGTGCTCAAGCCGGCCAGCCTGACTCCGCTGTCGGTGCTGCGCTATGCCGAGCTGGCGCTCGAGGCCGGGCTGCCGCCGGGGGCGCTGAACGTGGTGCCGGGGCCGGGATCGACGGTGGGAGAGGCGCTGGTGGGACACCCCGACGTGGGCAAGATCGGCTTCACCGGCTCGACCGAGGTGGGCGCCAGCATCGCCCGCAAGGCGGCGGGGACGATCAAGCGCGTGACGCTGGAGCTGGGCGGCAAGTCGGCCTGCGTTGTCTTCGCCGACGCCGACCTGGAGAAGGTGGGTAGCATGGCGCCGTTCGCCGTGTTCGAGAACTGTGGCCAGGACTGCTGCGCGCGCTCACGGCTGATCGTCGAGCAGTCGGTCAAGGACGAGCTGCTGGAGCGATATGCCGCCACCACGGCCGCGATCCGGGTCGGTATGCCGGAGGATCCCGAGACGCAGGTGGGGCCGATGATCTCGGCCGGGCAGCGGGACACCGTCGAGCGCTACATCCGCACCGGCGTCGAGGAGGGGGCGCGGGTGGTGACGGGCGGCGAGCGGCCGGGCGGCGAGCTGGAGGACGGCTACTTCCTGCGGCCGACCGTGCTCGACGGCTGCACCAACAAGATGACGGTCGCGCGCGAGGAGATCTTCGGCCCGGTGGTGAGCGTGATCACCTTCCGCGACGAGGCCGAGGCGGTGCAGATCGCAAACGACACCCCCTACGGCCTGTCAGGCTCGCTGTGGACGCGCGACGGCGCCCGCCAGCTGCGCGTCGCCCGCGCCCTACGCACCGGCGTGCTGGGGGTGAACACCAACTCCAGCGTGTTCGTGCAGATGCCGTTTGGCGGCTACAAGCAATCCGGCGTCGGCAAGGAGCTGGGCATGCACGCGCTTGAGCACAACACCGAGCTGAAGAGCGTCTTCATCTCGACGGAGTAGGCACGGCGGCCGGCTGCTCCTCGGGCCTCGGAGTTCCCGCAACGCGGCGGCCGATCGGGGCGAGCGGGTCGTCGAAGACACTGACGACGGTAGCCGACGAGAAGAATCCCAGCACCCGCAGCGGCTCGGTGCCCGTGTTTCGGACGTCGTGCGGCACGCCGGCCGGGATCAGGGTCAAGCCGCCCGCCGCCAGCGGACAGGTGTCCTCACCGACGATGCCCTCGCCGCAGCCACCCAGCACCACCACGATCTCCTCAGCGCTGTCGGTGTGCGTGCCGATGTGATCGCCGGGCTCGACCTCGAAGTACACGGCCGAGCTGCTCGCCGCCCCCGTCATGCTCGAGACTGGGAACGTGACCCGCATCCGGCGGATGGGGTCGCTGTCCGACCACACATCGATCAGATCCATGTCCTGAAGAATCATGCGTCCTCCATATTCGATGAACAGGGTGTATAACTAAAGAGAATGCTAGAAGATGGACGTCCCGAAGTCAAGATGACGAGCCCGAAACAGCCGCGCACCTACCAGCTCAAGCGCCGCGCCGAGCGCCAGGCGGAGACACGGCTGCGCATCACCGAGGCGACGATGGCGCTGCATGAGAGCGTGGGACCCGCCCACACCACCGTCAGCGAGGTCGCCCGCCTGGCGGGCGTGCAGCGCGCCACCGTCTACAACCACTTCCCGGACGACCGCTCGCTGTTTGCCGCCTGCAGCGCCCACTGGGTCGGCCAGCATCCCCGGCCAGACCCGGCAGCCTGCGCCGGCATCCCCGACCCGGCCGAGCGCACGGCCTGCGCGCTCGCCGGCCTCTACGGCTGGTATGAGGCCAACCGGCGCATGCTGACCCACGTGGTGCGCGACGCCGAGCTGCTGCCGCCGCTGCGCTCGGTGCTGGCCGAGGGGCTGGACGGGTACCTCGCGGCCTACGGCGCGTTGCTGATGCGGGATCGCCGGGCGCGCGGCGAGCGTCAGCGGCGATTGGCGGCCGGCATCGACCTGGCGGTGCAGTTCACCACCTGGCGACGGCTGTCGGAGCGTGGCCTGTCACCCGTCGAGGCGTCCGGGCTGATGGCCGAGATGATCGAAGCCGCCGGAGCCGCGGGACGAGCGCGTGGCCGCGCTGCCGTCAGGCAGCGCGACCACGGGTGATCCGGCTGAGGATGCTGCGCCGTCGGGCGCGGCGATCCTCGAGATTGCGCATGCGCGCCATCCGAATCAGGTACTCACGCTCGCTCTCGCGATGCGTATCAACCGTCCTGCTTGCTTGATAGATTGGAAATATATTCATCATGGTTCTCAGTGTATCGGCCGTTTTCGGCAAAGCTACAGCGGATTCTCCTTCTTAACGCCAACATAACCGGATAAACACTTCGTTGGTTACAGAGTGGAGAAACGGCCGCCGCCGGCCGGCCGCCGCAACGGTGTGGGATGCTGCCGGCGTGATCCCGACCATCGACGACATCCGGGTCGCCGCGGCCACGATCGAGCGCCATGTGCACCGCACGCCGGTGCTGTCATCGGCGACCCTGAGCACGGCCGTCGGCGCGCCCGTGATGCTGAAGGCGGAGCTGCTGCAGCGATCCGGCTCGTTCAAGGTGCGGGGGGCGTTCAACCGACTCTCGTCACTCACCGCCGAGCAGCGCGCGCGGGGCGTGATCGGCCTCTCGGCCGGCAACCACGCCCAGGCTCTGGCGCTGGCGGCGCGTGAGCTGGGGACTACCGCTCTGGTGCTGATGCCGCCCGACGCGAGCGAGGCGAAGGTCGCCGCCACCCGCGGCTACGGCGGCGAGGTCGATCTCGAGTCGGCGGACGCCGCGGCGATGCACGAGCGCATGACCGAGCTGGCCGAGGCCAGCGGCCGGGTGGTGGTGCACCCGTTCAACGACCCGGCGGTCCAGGCCGGCGGCGGCACCGTCGGGCTGGAGCTCTGCCAGCAGGTGCCCGATCTGGACACGGTGGTGGTACCGGTTGGCGGCGGCGGCCTGGTGACCGGGATCGGCGCGGCGGTGAAGGCGCTGCTACCCGGCGTGCGCGTGATCGGCGTCGAACCGGAGCTGGCGCCGACGGTGCGCCGGGCACTGGACGCGGGCGAGGTGGTGCCCGTCGAGCTGGGGCCGACCATCGCCGACGCACTGAAGGCGCCCAGCGCGCTGCCAAACAGCCTCGAGGGCTGCCAGACGGTGGTCGATGACGTGGTGCTGGTCAGCGAGGACGAGCTGATCGAGGCGGTCAGGTTCATCTACTCGCGGGCCAAGCTGGCCTGCGAGGGAGGCGCCGCCGCTGGGGTGGCCGCCCTGCTCTCGGGCCGGGTCGACGTCAGCGGCTCACGCGGCGTGGCGGTTGTCGTCTCGGGCGGCAACATCGCGCCCGATCTGCTGGCCCGGCTGCTGATCTGACCGGCGGTTTGTTCGCTAGTCGGCCTTGGACTGGCTCGTCTCGCGGGCGCGCGCAGCAACCGCCCGCAGCATCGCCAGGGCGACCTTTGGCTCGTTCTCGAGCACCTTCTGAAAGGCGGAGCGGCCGAGCCGCATGGTCAGCACCTCGCTGTCGGCCTCGACGGTCGCGCTGCGGGGAGCGGCGTCCAGCAGCGCCAGCTCGCCGAAGAAGTCGCCCGCTCCCAGCTTGACGGAGCGCTTGCCGGGCTTGCGCACCGAGGCGCTGCCGTCAAGGATGATGAAGAAGGCATCTCCGGGCTCGCCGACGCGCACGATCGAGGTCAGCGGCGCGAACCGCTTCATCGAGGCCTTGCCGGCCACCTTGCGCAGGTGGCGCTGCGACAGGCCGCTGAACAGCGGCACGGTTGCGAGCACATCCGCCCACGCCGCGCCGCTCTTGTCGGTTCCGCGGCTGAGCGCTCGCGAGATGGGGTCCTTCTTTGCGGCTGACAACATCGGCTGCTCCTCGTCCCGGGCCGCAGAGTCTAGCGAGTGGGCGGACACAGCTCAAGGCCGGCGCCCAAGGTCAGTGCCCGGTCTGTCGCAGCACCGTGTCGACGTGCAGGAAGAGGCCGATCGCGTGCGGATAGAAGATCATTCGGTTCACGCGCTTTGGTATCGGACGGGCGCGGCGAACGCTTGACCCGTAGCGCTGCCCTACGGGCCCGTGGACACCGTCCTCGCCCATCGCCCGGGTGTGAGGCCGTACGTCCTCGTGAACGTCGCCGGCGCCTCGCTGGCACCGTTGCTGCGCGATCCGCGCCGCGCTCGCGTGGTCAACGCCGGGCTGGCCGTCGCCCTGGTCGCGGCAACCGCGCTGGCCGTGATCCGCTGATCGACCGGCCCGCA
>JAWVEC010000005.1:0-8262 GCA_033856975.1 Gaiellales bacterium | reverse complement strand
GTTGCGGTCGACCGCTCCGCCGACCTTGCGTGGCACGGCGTATCCGACCCGAGCGATCGCGCCCCCCTCGGCCGCCCGGTAGCGCAGCGTCAGGTACCGGCCGCCCACCGATCGGCCAAGCTGGGTGACCGCGTCGAACTCGGCCGCCTTGGTGAGCCGGCCGCGCTTGGGGGTGGAGGCTTGGACGGCCGGATTGTCGCCGGTCACGAGACGGCCACTCTAGGCGGAAAGACGCTTGCGACCACGGAGCCGCCGCCGCTTGAGCACGGCGCGCCCGGCCTTGGTGCTCATGCGCTTGCGAAAACCGTGAGTCTTGGCGCGCTTGCGGGTGTTGGGCTGGTAGGTGCGCTTCATGGGGCGGCGGTCAGTATAGAGCAGGCTCGCGCAACACCGCCCCGCCCACGCGGCGGGTGATTCGGAAAAAGATTTTCGCTGTGGAAAACCGTGGCGGCCCACCGCCTCGACCGGCTGACAAACTCCCCGGAAACGGGAGGGTTGCACGTGCCGACCGCCCACCGGGCGGCCTCTTTCCACAGCTGTGGACTTGTGTGTGGAGAAGCGGCTTTTTCCCTGCAAAACCGCGTTTTCGTAGGTGGTGACAGGAGAGAGGCGGGTATGTTGTGCCGGCCGTCCGGAGCGCGTTAGACTCGTCGTTCCGATGCACCAGAATACCCCCGCCAGCGCGACTTGGGAGACGATCTCGCAGCGCCTCCAGCAGATGCTGAACGAGGGCACCTTCGGCACCTGGTTCGGCAACGCCCGCGCCGTCGATCAGGACGACACGCGACTGGTGGTGGGCGTGCCCAACGAGTTCACCAAGACCTGGATCGAGGGGCACTTCGGCAGCCTCCTGGACGCGGCGGCCGCGGAGCACGATCTGGTGATCGAGCTGCGAGTGGCCGTTTCGGACGCGATCGCCTCCGTCCAGGAGCCGGAGGACGACGAGCCCGTCACGCCGCCGGACGAGGCGCCGATCACCGCCGCCCCCAGCGCCTCCACCGGCATCAACCCCAAGTACACGTTCGACGTGTTCGTGATCGGAGCCAGCAACCGTTTCGCGCACGCCGCGGCGCTCGCGGTGGCGGAGGCGCCGGCCCAGTCGTACAACCCGCTTTTCATCCATGGCAGCACGGGCCTGGGGAAAACTCACCTTTTACAGGCGATCGGCCATTACGTGCTGCAGCAGCACCCGCGGCTGAATGTCCGATATGTGACAACCGAGACCGTCCTGAACGAGTTCGTCGATTCCATGCGGGATTCGCGCATGGTGCACTTCAAGCAACGCTACCGAACATACGACGTTCTGATGGTGGACGACATCCAGTTCATCGAGGGCAAAGAGCGGCTGCAGGAGGAGTTTTTCCACACGTTCAACAGCCTCTACGAAGCCGGCAAGCAGATCGTGCTCTCGTCAGATCGGCCGCCTCACGAGCTGGCGACGCTCGAGTCGCGGCTGCGCTCACGCTTCCAGTGGGGACTGATCACCGACGTGCAGCCGCCCGACCTGGAGACGCGGATCGCGATCCTGCGCAAGAAGGTGATGACCGATGCCATCAACATCGCCGACCCGCAGGTGCTGACCTACATCGCCGACCGCGTCGCCACCAACATCCGGGAGCTGGAAGGCTCGCTGACGCGAGTCGTGGCCTACGCCTCGCTCACCGGCCGGCCGATCTCGACGGAGGTGGCCGAGGAGGTGATGCGGGATCTCTTCCCGCAGGGAGCGACGCGGCCGATCTCGATCGAGCAGATCCAGGGGGCCGTCTGCGAGCTGTTCCACGTCAGCGTGGCCGACCTGCGCGGTGACCGCCGTCAGCAGTCGCTCGCCTACCCGCGCCATATCGCGATGTACCTGTGCCGGGAGCTGACCGACGTCTCCCTGCCCAAGATCGGCACCAAGTTCGGCGGACGCGACCACTCGACCGTCCTGCACGGCGTGAACAAGATCACGCGCGTCCTGAAGGAGGACCGCGAGGCCTTCAACATCGTCCAGGAGCTCACCACCCGCATCAAGCAGGGCCGGTGATGGATCGGGGGGCAGCCTGTGGAGATGTGACGATCTGTCCCCCGCTGCTCGCCGGAATCTCGCAAACCTCCCGATCTGAGCGGCGCCTGTGGACGGCCGGCACAGATCATGCTCAGCTTCCTCCACGCTCTTTTCACAGTGCCTGTACCGGCGCGGTGCGCTTTTCCCCGCTCTCCACACCCCCTACTCCTATAACATCTCTAATTCTCTAAACAGATAGATGAAGCAGTTGAGGAGCATTCCTGTATGAAGATCGTCTGCGACCAGAGCGAGTTGCTGGCCGGCCTCCAGATCGCCGCCCGCGGTGTCTCACAGCGTTCCACCGTGCAGATCCTGTCCGGTGTACTGCTGCGCGCAGCAGCCGAAGGGGCCGAGCTCTCGGCCACCGACATGGAGCTCTCGGTGCGGGTGCCGCTGGCGGCGCGCGTCGAGGAGCCGGGCGAGGTCGTTCTGCCAGGGCGGCTGCTGCTCGAGATCGTGCGGGCGCTGCCGAGCGGCGAGGTCACCATCGCCCAGCCGGGCGGCGCGGGTGCGGCGCAGCTCGAGTGTGGCGCCAGCCGCTACTCGCTCAACACCCAGAACGCTGAGGACTTCCCGCAGCTGCCGCAACCGACCGGCACCTCGTTCGCCGTCGATCGCCAGGCGTTTGTCGACACCGTCACCCACGTCGGCCGGGCGGCCTCGAAGGATGAGTCGCGGCCGGTGCTGACGGGCGTGCTGGTGGAGCTGGGGGAGGGCCGCGTGACGATGGCCGCAACCGACAGCTACCGGCTCTCGGTGAAGGAATCCGAGCTGCCTGGCGCGACCGGCGAGACGCAGGCGATCGTGCCGGCGCGTGCGCTGGGCGAGGTGGCGCGGATCGCCGCCGGCGAGAAGCTCGAGATCACGGTGCAGGAGAACCAGGTGCTGTTTGGCATGGACGGCGTGTGGCTGTCGGCCCGCCGCATCGACGGCCAGTTCCCGAACTATCGCCAGCTGCTTCCCCAGACCTTCGAGCACGAGGTCGCGATCGCCAAGGACGAGCTGCTGGACGTGATCCGGCGCACCTCGCTGATGGCTCAGCGCAACCTGCCGGTGCGGCTCACGTTCGAGGAGGGCTCGCTGACCCTGACCGCGCAGACCCAGGACGTGGGCGAGTCGCAGGAGTCGCTGCCGGTCGATTTCCACGGCGAGAAGCTCGAGATCGGCTTCAACCCGGAGTTCCTGCGCGACGGGGTCGAGAGCGTCGACGGCGACACGGTCAAGCTGCAGCTGATCAGCTCGCTGCGGCCCGGGCTGCTGAGGGGCTCGGATGGATCGTTCTGGTACCTGATTATGCCCATCCGGCTGCCCTCGTAGCGCGGCGGCCGGCGTGCGGGTGGTCGCCGTCCGGGGCACGCAGTTTCGGTGCTACGAGCGGCTCGAGCTCGAACTACCGACCGGATTGGTGGGCGTCGTGGGGCCAAACGGCGCCGGCAAGACGGCCCTGATCGAGATGATCCATTTCGGCTGCCTGGGATACTCGCCGCGCACCTCGAGCGAGGCCAGGGTGGTGCGGTTCGGCGCCGATTTCACCCGCGTCGAGACCGACATCGCGCTGCGCGGCGGCCTCACGTCGGTGGAGCTGGGCTATCGGCCCAGCGAGCCCAAGCGGGTGGCGGTCGACGGCGTCGCGGAGCGATCGATCGAACGCCTGCTGGGCCGGTTTCCAGTGCTCGTCTTCACGCCCGACCGCCTGCGGCTGGTGCAGGGCGCTCCGGCGCTGCGCCGGGCCTACGTCGACCGCGCCCTGGCCAGGCTGTGGCCCAGCGTGGCCGCCGCCTCGAGCGAGTACGCTCGCCGGCTGGCGCAGCGAAACCACCTGCTGCGGCGGGTGCGGTCAGGCGCCGCCCAGCCCGATGCGCTCGATCCCTGGGACCAGCTTCTGGGCGGGGCCGGCGCCGAGCTGTCGGCGGCCCGCGCCCGGCTCTGCTCGCGGCTGGCGCGGCCGTTCGCCGAACGACTCGGCGCGCTCGGCGGCAGGCCGGGAACGCAGCCGCTTCGCTACCAGCCAAACGTCGAACAGCCCGAGCAGCTGCGCGCGCTGCTGGCCGCTCGCAGGGGCAAGGACGTCGAGCGGGCGGTCACCGGCGCCGGCCCGCATCTGGACGATATCGGGCTGTTCGAGGGTGACCGCGATCTGCGGCTGTTCGGCTCGCAGGGTGAGCAGCGGCGCGCGCTGCTGGCCCTGATCCTGGCCGAGGCCGATGTCCTGACCGAGGAGCGCGACGAGCCGCCGCTGCTGCTGCTGGATGACGTCACCGGCGAGCTCGACGCCGAGCGCCGGCGGCTGCTGCTGGCGGCGGTGTCGGCCTTCGACCAAGCGATCGTGACCACAACCGACCAGGCTGATCTGTCCGGGCACGCCGCGAGCATCCTGATGGTGGAGAATGCGCGGGTGACGTCGGCATGAGCGATCTGGAGCAGATCGGACGCGAGGTGGGGCGGCTGGCGCGAGTGCCCGCGGTCGACCCGCTGGTGGCGGCCGCGCGGCGGGTGTGGCCGGAGGCGGTGGGTGCTCAGGTGGCGCAGAACTCGCTGCCGGTGCGCCGCTCCGGCGATGCGCTGGTGGTGTTCTGCGCCAGCGCCACCTGGGCCAGCGAGCTGACCCTGCTCGAGGCGACGGCGCGCAAGCGGCTGGGGGAGCTGCTGGGCGAGCCGCCGCCGCCGCTTCGGTTCGAGGTCGGCAACGTCGAGGATCCCGCCCGCGACGCATCCCCAAAGCCCGTTCCGCAGCCCTCACCGGCGCCCACCCAGCAGCAGCTGGCGCAGGCTCGCGAGCTGGCCGCCGGCGTCTCGGATCAGACGCTGCGCGCCACCGTCGAGCGCGCGATCGCAGCCGCGCTGGCACACCAGGATTGACACGTTCGTGACGCTGTTTGCGGGGGTTGACGACGGCTGCCTCTGGTAGACTACAAGTAGCGATTTTTCCTCTAATTCAAGCGGGTTCTTCTTGTCCGATCCGGGCTACGACGCCAAAGACATCACTGTTCTCGAGGGCCTTGAGGCGGTACGCCGCCGGCCCGGCATGTACATCGGCTCCACCGGCCCACGCGGCCTCCACCACCTGGTCTACGAGGTGGTCGACAACAGCGTCGACGAGGCGCTCCAGGGGCACTGCGACAGTATCTCCGTCACCCTGCAGCCGGACGGCCGCGTGGTGGAGACCGACAACGGCCGCGGCATCCCCGTCGCGATCATGCCCGAGCTTGGAATTCCGGCCGCTGAGGTGGTGCTGACCAAGCTGCACGCCGGCGGCAAGTTCGGCGGTAGCGGCTACAAGGTGTCCGGCGGCCTGCACGGCGTCGGCATCTCGGTCGTGAACGCGCTGTCCGAGGAGCTGCTGCTCGAGATCCGGCGCGACGGCTACGTCTGGCGCCAGCGGTACGAGCGCGGCGATCCAAAGACGCCGCTGGAGCGGGGCGAGAAGTCGACCGAGACGGGCACCAAGATCACGTTCCTGCCCGACCGCGAGATCTTCGAGGAGACCGACTACTCGTTCGAGACGCTCGCCCAGAGGATGCGCGAGATGGCGTTCCTGACCAAGGGCCTGCGGATCGCGCTGTCCGACGAGCGGGCCGGCGGCGAGAGCGTCGTGTTCCAGTTCGAGGGCGGCATTCGCGACTTCATCGCCTATATGAACGAGGGCAAGGAGCGCGTGCACAAGGAGGTCATCTACTTCGAGACCGAGAGCGAGGAGGGCCAGGTCGAGGTGGCGATGCAGTGGAACGGCAGCTACGTCGAGTCGACGCTCTCGTTCGCCAACAACATCAACACCCATGAGGGCGGCAGCCATCTGTCCGGCTTCAAGGCCTCCCTCACCCGCACCCTGAACGATTACGCGCGCGCGAAAGGGCTGCTGAAGGAGAAAGAGGAGCCGCTGACGGGAGACGACTGCCGCGAGGGCCTGGCGGCGATCATCTCGGTCAAGCTGCGCGAGCCGCAGTTCGAGGGCCAGACCAAGACCAAGCTCGGCAATCCCTCGATCCGCGGCCTGGTCGAGACCAGCTGCAACGCCAAGCTGTCGGAGTACCTCGAAGAGCATCCCAACGAGGGCAAGGCGATCGTCAACAAGCTGATCGCGGCCAGCCGTGCCCGGCAGGCGGCGCGCAAGGCGCGCGACCTGATCCGGCGCAAGTCGGCGCTGGGCGGCGGCGGGCTTCCTGGCAAGCTGGCCGACTGCTCGCTGCGCGATCCGCGCTCGACCGAGGTGTACCTGGTCGAGGGTGACAGCGCCGGCGGAAGCGCCGTCGACGCCCGCGACCGCAGCTTCCAGGCCATCCTGCCGCTGCGCGGCAAGATCATCAACGTCGAGAAGGCCCGCATCAACAAGGTGCTTTCCAACAACGAGATTCAGGCCATGATCACGGCCATCGGCACCGGCATCGGCGAGGAGTTCGATATCGAGCAGGCCCGCTACCACAAGGTGGTGCTGACCTGTGATGCCGACGTCGACGGTGCTCACATCCGCACGCTGATCCTGACCTTCCTGTTCCGGCACATGAAGGAGCTGATCGAGGCCGGCTACGTCTACATCGCACAGCCGCCGCTGTACAAGCTCAAGATGGGTAGCGACGAGCGGTACTTCGAGAAGGAGAACCAGCTCGACGAGTGGCTGATCCGCGAGCGGCTGGACAAGGTCGAGGTGCTCGACCGAAACGGCGACGTGGTCAAGCTGACCGACGCCAAGCTCCAGCGGTTCGCCCGCGCTCTCAAGGAGTACGAGGGCTGGGCCGGCAAGCTGAAGGAGCAGTTCGGCGCCGTGCCCGTGACCTACGTCAAGGACCATCGGCTGGTCGAGGAACAGATCGAGACGGCCGCCGACCTCGAGACGTACTTCCGCGAGCGTGTGCCGGAGGGCGAGCTGCACAGGGCCGAGGTGCTCTCGCTCGAGCCCGACGGCCCGCGGGTGAAGATCACCGAGAAGGCGACCGGTTCGGCGCGCACCAGCGTGTTCCCGCTGGCGCTGTTCCAGAGCCCGGGCTATCTCAGCCTCAAGGCGGCCCACGCACGACTGCTCGAGGCGGCCGGGCCGCCGCCGTTCACGGCCCGCATGAACAAGCGCACCGAGCCGGTGCACACCTTCGAGCAGGTGCGGCCGGTGATCCTTGACCTGGCCAAGGAGGGGCTCAACCTGCAGCGCTTCAAGGGGCTGGGCGAGATGAACCCCGAGCAGCTGTGGGACACCACCATGAACCCCGAGAACCGCGTGCTCCAGCAGGTTGGAGTGGAGGACGCGGCCGCCGCCGACGAGATGTTCTCGATGCTGATGGGAGACCGCGTCGAGCCGCGAAGGGATTTCATTGAGCGTAACGCCCGCGACGTCAAGTTCCTCGACGTATGAAGCCTGCAAACCATCGCCTCGCGTCGTGGCGGCTGCAAACCATCGCCTCGCTTTGTCGCTGCGGTCGGGCCGTGCGAAGCACTGTCCCTCGCTTGCTCCGCGCGAGGCTTGGTTTTCGCTCGCCAGGCGAAGTTGGGGAGCGTTTGTAATCCATGAGAGCTCAGGGGAGTAGCTGATGGCGTTCGACACGCTTGACGGCGGGCGGATCGAGCAGCGCGAGCTCGCGGAGGAGATGCGCAGCTCGTACCTCGACTACGCGATGAGCGTGATCGTGGGCCGGGCGCTGCCCGACGTGCGCGACGGCCTCAAGCCGGTGCACCGGCGGGTGCTGTTCGCCATGAACGAGAGCGGCCTGCAGCCGGGCCGGCCGTACTCCAAGTGCGCCCGGGTGGTCGGCGACGTGCTGGGCAAGTACCACCCGCACGGCGACACCGCCGCCTACGACACGCTGGTGCGGATGGCGCAGGACTTCTCGTTGCGCTACCCGCTGGTTGATGGCCAGGGCAACTTCGGGAACATGGACGGCTACTCCGCCGCCGCCATGCGCTACACGGAGTGCCGGCTGGCCAAGCTGGCGGTTGAGATGCTGCGCGACATCGACTCCGAGACGGTCGACTTCGCGCCCAACTACGACGGACGGCATCGCGAGCCGACGGTGCTGCCCTCGCGGTTCCCCAACCTGCTGGTGAACGGCTCCTCCGGCATTGCAGTGGGCATGGCCACCAACATCCCGCCGCACAACCTGGGCGAGGTGATCGACGCCGTGGTCGAGATGATCGACAACCCCGAGGCGACGATCGACGATCTGATGGGCCATATCAAGGGCCCGGACTTCCCCAAGGGCGGCACGATCATGGGCCTGGCCGGCATCCGC
>JAWVEC010000004.1:0-12330 GCA_033856975.1 Gaiellales bacterium | reverse complement strand
TCGTGATCGCGATGGCGCTGGCCTCGAATCCGGCGCTGCTGATCCTCGACGAGCCGACCACCGGCCTGGACGCGACCGTCGAAGCCGAGGTGCTCGACCTGGTGGCGGCGCTGCGGCAGGAGTTCTCAAGCTCGGTGCTGTTCATCAGCCACAACCTGGGCGTGATCGCGAAGATGTGCGATCGGGTGGGCGTGCTGTACGCGGGGAAGCTGGTCGAGGAGGGCGCGGCCCAGACCGTCTTCAACGACCCCCGCCACCCCTACACCGTCGGCCTGCTTCGCTGCCTGCCGCGCGGCGGCCAGCGAAAGGATCACGGGCGGTTGGACACGATCCCCGGGTTCCTGCCGGTACCGGGCGCCGTCCTGCCCGGCTGTGTATTCGCCGATCGCTGCGCGTTCGCGGACGACCGCTGCCGCACCGAGCCGCCGCCGCCGATCGAGGTCGGCGGCGGCCACACCAGCCGCTGCTGGTACCACGAGAAGGCCCAGAGCCTGCCCCGCGACACGCCCAGCGAGCTGCCGGAGGCGCGGGCACCGGACGCCGCCGGCGAGCCCGTGCTGCGCGCCGGCACGATGTCCAAGACCTTCCGCCAGGCCGGCGGCGACGTGCACGCGCTGGCTGGGGTGACGCTCGAGATCCACGCCGGCGAGACGCTGGGCCTGGTCGGGGAGTCGGGCAGCGGCAAGACCACCTTTGCCCGCTGTCTGCTCGGCATCACCGCGCCGGACGAGGGGTCGACGCTCGAGCTGGACGGCACGCCGCTCGCCGCCACCACCGGCAGGCGAAGCGGCGAGCAGGTGCGCGCGATCCAGATCGTGTTCCAGAACCCGGACGCGGCGCTCAACCGCCGCCACACGGTGCGGCGGATCATCGGCCGCGCCCTGACCAAGCTGGCCGGTCTGAAGGGCAAGGCCCGTGAGCAGCGGCTCCAGGAGCTGACCCGCTCGGTGAAGCTGGCCGAGCGGTTCCTGAGCGTGCGGCCCTCGTCGCTCTCGGGCGGGCTCAAGCAGCGGGTCGCGATCGCGCGCGCCTTCGCCGGCAACCCGAAGCTGGTGGTCTGCGACGAGCCCACCTCGGCGCTGGACGTCTCGGTGCAGGCGACGATCCTGAACCTGCTGGCCGAACTGCAGCGTGACCATAGCGTCTCGTACCTATTCATCTCGCACGACCTCGGCGTCGTGCGGTACCTCTCGGACCGGATCGCCGTCCTCTACCTGGGCCGGCTGATGGAGGTGGGAGCGGCCGAGGTCGTGTTCGCCAGCCCCCACCATCCCTACACGGAGGCGCTGCTCTCGGCCGTGCCGACGATCGAGGGCGGCGACCGGCCGCGGATCAAGCTCGAGGGAGACATCCCAAGCGCCGCCGACCCGCCCACCGGCTGCGTGTTCCACACCCGCTGCCCGCGCAACCTGGGCGCGATCTGTGAGGAGCAGGAGCCGCCGCTGGCCGAGGTCGAAGACGGCCACCTGATGCGCTGCCACATCCCGATCGAGGATCTGCGGACGATGCAGTCGAGCGAGCAGCCCGTGCCGACGTGATCACGCGGGCTGCGGTGCTCGAGCGGGTGGGTGCGCCGCTGGTGGTGACCGAGCTCGAACTGGCGCCGCCCGGCCCGGGCGAGGTGCTGGTGCGGCTGCACGCGAGCGGCGTCTGCCACTCCGACATGAACGCGATCGACGGCACCGCCGAGACACCCTGCCCGGTGGTGCTGGGGCACGAGGGCGGCGGCGTGGTCGAGGAGCTGGGCGCCGGCGTCGGCCGGTTGGCGGTCGGAGACCACGTCGCGCTGTCCTGGGCGCCGGCCTGCGGGCACTGCGCGGAGTGCCTTGATGATCTGCCCCACCTGTGCGGCACGGCCTGGCCGATGATGGCCCGGGGCACGCTGCTGGACGGCACCAGCCGGCTGTCGCGCGACGGCGTCGCCGTCCACCACTACTCGTTCCTGTCGTCGTTCGCCGAGCGGGCGGTGGTGCCGGAGGGCTCCTGTGTCGTGATCCCGCGCGATGTGCCGTTCGAGATCGCCGGCCTGGTCGGCTGCGCCGTCACCACCGGCATCTGCGCCGTATGGCGGAGCGCGGGCGTGCGTCCGGGCCAGCGAGCCGCGGTGATCGGCTGCGGCGGCGTGGGACTCTCGGCCGTGATCGGGCTGGCCGCCGTCGGCGCCGCGCCGATCGTCGCCGTCGATCTCGATCAGGACAAGCTCGAGGCGGCGCTGCGGCTGGGCGCCACCGACGCCGTTGCCTGGGCGGGCACGCCGGAGGCAACGGCCGAGCTGGTGGCGAGCGTGTCCGGCGGCGGCGTCGACTACGCATTCGAGGCCACCGGGCGGTCGGAGGCGATGCTGGCCGCCTTCCTCTCCACCCGGCGTCGCGGCGCCGCGGTCTGCATCGGCATCCCTCGCGACGACGCGGTGCTGCCGCTGCCGGCGCTCTCGATCCCGCGCATGGAGCGACGGGTGATCGGCGCGCTGTATGGATCGGCTCGACCCGACCGCGACTTCCTGGTCATCCTCGACGCCTACCGGCGAGGACAGCTGCCGCTCGGCGAGCTGATCTCGCACCGCATGGGCCTCGACCGGATCGAGCAGGCGTTCGCCCTGCTGAAGAGCGGATCGGCGCTGCGGGCGGTGCTCGACCTAACCGAGTCGTCCGCCGGCTGATGCGGATCGCCTCGGTCGAGACGCGAACCTACCGGCACCCTCTCGACCCGCCGTTCCGGGCCGCCTGGGACCCGGTGCCGCGAGCGGTGCAGGAGGCGACGCTGGTGATCGTGACGGCCGACGACGGCCGGGTGGGGTATGCCAGCGGCGGCGACGGGCTGCCCGACCGCGACCTGCTCGATCGGCTGCTGCGAGGTGTCGATCCACGCGAGCCGGCGACGGTGGCCGCGATCTGCGAGACGGTCGACTTCCACGGGGGCAGGCCATGGGCGGTCGAGGTCGCCTGCTGGGATCTCGCCGGACGGGCCGCCGGCCAGCCGCTGTGGCAGATGCTGGGCGGCCGGCAACCGCGTCTGCTGGCCTACGCCTCGACCGGGGAGCTGGCGGAGCCGGCCGAGCGGGCGCGACGCGCGGTCGAGCTGCGCAACCACGGCCTGCGTGCGATGAAGATCCGCTTCCACCACGCCGACTGGCGCGACGACGTGGCCGTGATCGAGGCCGTGCGGGCCGCCGTCGGCGGCGAGATGGAGATCATGGTGGACGCCAACCAGGGCTGGCGGATGCCCGGCGACATCTCCCCCAGCTGGGACATCGAGACGGCCGCGGCCTGCGCCGAGGCACTGGCGCCGCTGCGGGTGCACTGGCTCGAGGAGCCCCTGCACACAGCTGACCTGGACGGATACGCCGCCCTGCGCGAGCGCGTCTCGGTGCCGATCGCGGCCGGCGAGATGGTGCGCCAGCAGCACGAGGCCCGTGACCTGCTGCTGCGTGGCGGCGTGGACGTGATCCAGTGCGACGTGATGTTCTGCGGCGGTATCAGCGGCTGCCGCCAGGTGGCGGCTCTCGCCGTCCAGCGGGGGCGCGTCTGGTCTCCCCACACGTGGTCGAACGGCTACGGCCTGATCGCGAACCTGCACGCCGCCTGCGGCCTCTCGACCCATCCCTACATCGAGGTGCCCTACGATCCCCCCGCCTGGTCGGCCGAGCGAAGGGACTGGATGCTGCCGTTTGTGCTTGAGATCGCGGATGACGGCACGGTTGCGCCGCCGCCCGGGCCCGGGCTGGGCGTCGAGCCCGACCTGGATGAGCTCGAGCGCTGGAGGGTCGTGTGAGCGGTGAGATGCGGGTGCGGGCGGCGGTGCTGCGCGCGATCGGCGGGCCGCTGACGGTGGAGGAGCTGGTGCTCTCGCCGCCCCGCGCCGACGAGGTGCTGGTGCGGGTGGCCGCGGCCGGCGTGTGCCACTCGGACGTGCATCTGGCAGACGGCCACCTCGGCCACACGCGCCAGCCGATCGTGCTCGGGCACGAGGGGGCGGGCGTCGTCGAGCAGGTCGGCGCCGGCGTCCACCACCTGCGCCCGGGCGACCACGTCGTGTTCTGCTTCGTTCCCGCCTGCGGCCGCTGTGGCCAGTGCCGGGCGGGCCGCGCGAACCTGTGCGAGACGGCGGCGGAGCACAACAGCCAGGGGGTGCTGGGTGACGGCACCACCCGGCTCGCGTTCCCCAACGGGGATCCGGTCAAGCACTTCCTGAGCGTGGCCTGCTTCGCGGAGCGCTGCGTGGTGCCGGCCGCTGCGGCCATCCAGGTGCCGGCCGAGCTGCCGCTGTGGCAGGCCGCGCTGATCGGATGCAGCGTCGTCACCGGCATCGGCGCGGTCAGAAACGCCGCCCGGGTGCGAGTCGGCGAGAGCGTGGCCGTGATCGGCTGCGGCGGGGTGGGCCTGCAGGTGGTGTCCGGCGCGCGGCTGGCCGGCGCCGGGAGGATCGTGGCGATCGACCCCAGCCCTGAGAAGCTGGCGATGGCCGTGCAGCGCGGCGCGACCCACGCCGTCCCCGCGGGCGAGGACGTCGTCGAGCGAGTGCGAGGGATCTGCGGTGGCGGTGGCGCCGACCACGCGATCGAGGTGGTCGGCCGGCCAGAGACGATCCGCCAGGCGTTCGACATGGTGCGGCCGGGCGGCACCGCGGTGGTGGTCGGACTCGCCCCCAGCGGGCTCGAGGTCTCGCTGCCGGCGCTCGACCTGATCAGCGACAAGACGCTGCGCGGCTGCTTCTACGGCTCCTCGAACGTGGCCGCCGAGATCCCGTTCATGATCGAGATGGTGATGGACAGCCGGCTGGATGTGGCCGGGGCGGTGTCCGACTTCACCGACCTGGAGGGGATCGAGGAGGCGTTCGACCGGCTGCGCCACGGCCAGGGAACGCGCACCGTGGTGCTGCTCGACCCTGACGCCGCCGGCCGGCCGTGATCCTGCGGGCGGCGTTCGCGCTGGCGGTCTCGCTGGGCGTGCTATGGCTGGCGCTGGCGGTGGCGCTGGCGGTACGCCGCCCCTCCCGCGAGCGGATCGGGGAGGCGCTACGGCTGCTGCCCGACGTGGTGCGGCTGGTGCGGCGGCTGGCGGCGGATCGGGCACTGCCGCGCGGCGTGCGGCTGCGGCTGTGGCTGCTCCTGGCCTACCTGGCGATGCCGCTCGACCTGATCCCCGACTTCCTGCCCGTGATCGGCTACGCGGACGACGCGGTGATCGTGGCCTGGACGCTGCGTGCGGTCGTGCGCCGGGCCGGCCTGCCCGCCCTCGAGCGGCACTGGCCGGGCGGCGAGGACGGCCTGGCGGTGGTACGGCGACTGGCCGGAGTGTGAGCGAAACACCGGGGTCAGACCCCGGTCGGGCCCACCGGCATGCCCGCGCCGACCCACTCCGCCAGCGCGTCCAGGTCGTTGCTGGGGGCCTGACCCGGGCCCACGAACGAGATCAGCTCGCGGGTGCGGGCGTGCGCGATGGCGGTGCCGCGGCCCAGCGGACGGACGCCGCGCAGGTCGACGGCCTGGGCGGCGACGACCAGCTCGACCGCCGCCAGCCGCGATCCCAGCGAGACCATCTCGGCCAGCCGGCGCACGCCCAGCGGTGCCATCGTCATGTGATCCTCGATGCCGGCAGCGATGGTGGAGGTGGGCAGGTCGAGCGACACCGGGCCGGCCAGCAGCCGTGCCTCGGCCGCCAAGGCAGCCGCCCCTCCGCCGATCAGGGCAAGCGCGTCGTCAGGGCCCTCGACCGCTCGCAGGCCGGTGGCGATGCCGGAGAAGTGCTGCGCGAGATGCTTCTGCACACGCTCGCAGGCCGATGTCAGCAGCTGGCCGAGAGCGATCCGCGCAAAATCGATCGCCGCGGCGACCGGAGTGATGTCGAAATTGCCAACAGAGATGAACCTCTCCTCCAGCGGCACCAGCATCGGGTTGTCCCCGGACGAGTTGAGCTCGATCTGGAGCTGTGCCTCGGCGAACCCGAAGGCGTCACGGGCGGCACCATGGATCTGCGGGATGCTGCGAAACGAGAGCGGATCCTGCAGTTGACGAGCTGAGCCAGGCTGCCAGATGTAGCTCCCGGCCAGCAGTTCGCGCAGCCGCGCGATCGTGTCGCCGAGCCCGCGATAGGGCCGCGCCGCGGCGATGTCGGGATGCAGCACCGAGGGGTTGGCTGCGAAGCCCTCAATGCTGAGCGCAGCCACGACGTCGAGAGCGTCCAGCAGGTTTCGGGCGTCGGCGAGTGCGAGCGCCCCGTGGCCGACCGAGAGGCTGTTGGCATTCAGCAACGCGAGCGCCTCTCCCTGCTGCAGGCGAAGGCCCCGGTCGAGCAGGCCGCGCGCGATCTCGGCCATCGCCGGCAGGTCGGACTGACCGACCGAGCCGATCGAGTGCACCAGCGGTGTGACGCCGTCGTTGAGCGCGTCCACGTAGGCCTGAGCGACCTCGGGCCGCACCATCGCCCGGCCGCGGGCAAACGCGTTCGCACGGTGCGCCATCGCCGCTCGCACCACGGCATCAGGCAGCGGCGGCCCATGGGCTGTGCAGTGCGCCTGGATCGTCAGGTGGTTGTAGCGTTCGGCATCCGCGGGATCCTGCGCGACCTCCCGAAGGGCGCCCACGCCGGTGGTGAGGCCATACACCGACTGCCCGGACGCGATCATGCCGGCGACCACCGCCCGCGCACCGCGCATCCGTTCGACGGCGCCGTCCGACAGCCGCACCGGGCGGCCGTCACGCGCCACCGAGACGACATCGGCGATCCGAAGATCTTCGCCCGTGAGGATGATCGGTTCCATGCTCGCGATCATACGTGGCGGTTAGACTGCCGAGCCATGATCGCCGTGCATACGGACGTCGTGGGCAGCCTGCTGCGCCCGGCCGAGCTGCTCGCAGCCCGGCGGCGGCTGGAGGCCGGCGAGCTCACACCGGCCCAGTTCAAGCCGATCGAGGATGCGGCCGTGGACGCGGCCGTGGCGCTGCAGCAAGACGCCGGGATCGAGGTGGTGACAGACGGCGAGATGCGGCGGCTCTCGTTTCAGAGCGGGCTGCCGGACGCCGTCGACGGGTTTGGTGAGGTGCCGCTGGAGGCCTACCTGTGGGGCGAGTGGCACGGCGAGGAGGCGGTCGGCGACCGCGCCACAGACCGGCCGCCGCGGCTGGGTGTGCGGGAGCGGCTTCACCGCCGCCGCCACATCGCCGCCGAGGAGTTCACCTACCTGCGCGCCCGCGCCACCGCGATCCCGAAGGTGACGCTGACCAGCCCCAGCCTGTACGCGAACCTGTGGTCGCCGGACGTCTCGCGCGACGCGTATCCGACGCTGGACGAGTTTCTGGAACACGTCGTCTCGATCATGTGCGACGAGGTGCGCGAGCTGCGGCGGCTGGGCGCACGCTACATCCAGCTCGACGCGCCCCACTATCCACTGCTGATCGATCCCGCCCCCCGCGCCTTCTACGAGTCGCAGGGCTGGACGCTGGAGCGATGGCTCGACCGCGGCATCGACCTCGACAACGCCGTGATCGCGGCCGCGCCGGGGGTGACGTTCGGCTTCCACCTCTGCCGCGGCAACCAGGGCAGCCGATGGCTGGTCGCGGGCGGCTACGACCCGATCGCCGAACGCGTGTTTCGCCGCATCGAGGCCGACCGGCTGCTGCTCGAGTACGACGACGAGCGATCGGGCTCGTTCGAGCCGTTGCGGGAGGTGCCGGACGACAAGATGGTCGTCCTGGGCCTGGTCACCACCAAGTCGGCGCGCCGCGAGACGGTCGAGCAGCTCGAGTCGCGCACCCGCGAGGCGGCCCGGCTCGTCGACATCGAGCGGCTCGCGATCTCGCCCCAGTGCGGCTTCGCCACCTCGGTGATCGGTAACGCGATCAGCGAGGCGGACGAGCGCGCGAAGCTGGCCACGATCGCCGAGGCCGCGCACCGGATCTGGGGTTGATCGGGTCGGGCTGGAAGGCTCTTCCAGGCACAGCTCGGTCAGAGCGCCTACGATTCCACCTGCACCGGTCGAGATGACGGAGCGTGAACGAGCGGCGATGCGGGTAGCACAAGGCTGGTAACGCAGCGCAGCAGTCGGAGGACTGAACGCCAATGAGACGCCTTTTCGTGGTCGCGCCGACCCGCCGGGATCTGCTGAATCTGGCAGATCCCCGGCTCCTGTCTCGATTCGATCTCGTGTTCGAGGAGCGGCCCGGCCTGGACGGTGTGTTCGGCTCGAGCGACTCCACCGCCGCGCTGGCGGTGGTCGTGGCCGACCGGCTGGGCCTTCCCGGCCCGGGCTACGAGGCGTTCATGCGCTGCCATGACAAGCTCGTTTCGCGCCGCATCCAGGCCCAGGCGGTGCCCGAGGCGACGCCGCGGTTCGAGCCGATCGACGCCATGCGGCCGCCGAGCCAGGCTCCCCTCCCCTACCCCTTCTTCGTCAAGCCGGTGCAGGGGCACCTCTCGCAGCACGCCTACCGCGTCGACTCCGACCAGCGGCTGGCCGAGGTGCTGACGGCCGCCCGCCGGGCGAGCTTCCGGCACCTGATTGCCGAGGAGCTCCTGTCAGGGCGGCTGGTCACCTTCGAGGGCTTCATGCACCGCGGCCAGATGACGCCGATCGGCGTCACGGACGCGGTCATGCACGAGAACGGCATCAGCTTCAACCGGTTCGAGTACCCCAGCAAGCTGCCCGACGGGCCGCAGCAGGCGATGGCGGACGTCGCCGCGCGGCTGATGCCGGCGCTCGGCTTCGACCAGTCGATCTTCAATATCGAGTTCTTCGTGGACGAAGCCGAACGGGTGTCGCTGGTCGAGGTGAACGGCCGCATGTCATCGCAGTTTGCCCCGCTGGTGCGGGCCGTGCACGGCGTCTCCACCTACGAGCTGCAGCTGGAGCTGGCGGCGGGCGGCTCGCCCACGCTGCCGCCACGTCGCGACGACGTGGTCGCGGCGAGCTTCCTGCTGCGGACGTTCGATGATGCGATCGTGCGTTCGGTCCCCGACACCGCGATGATCAACGAGGCCTTCCCGGGTGCGCAGGTCGAGCTGCTGGTGCGCGAGGGCCAGCGGCTGTCTGAGAACGATGACGACGTGCTGTCGCACCGGCTGGCCGTGATCGCGCTGTCCGGCCCCGACCGAAAGACGCTGGTCGATCGCTACCAGCAGGCGGCCGGGATGCTCGCGTTCGAGCTGTCACCGGTTCGCGTCGGCGCCGCTCAGAACTCGTAGCTGCACCAGGGATCGCGTTCGGACGCGAACATCTGGTCGGCCAGCCGGCAGGCTCCGTCTGAGCGTTCGCGCAGCCGCCGGCCGTCGCGCAGGTTGGTGAAGCGGACGCCGCCCAGATAGGTGGCGGCAAGCACCGATGCGTCGAGCTCGATCTGCGGCTCGAGGTCGCTGCGGGTGCAGCGGGCCTCGCCGCCGGCTGCCTCCAGCAGCAGCCGCTCTCCCGCGACGTCCAGCACCAGCCGGCCGTCGGCCGCGTAGCCGCGCGCCTCGAGCGCCGCCAGCGGGTCGACCATCTTCACCCACAGCCCGTCCGCGACGTGCTTGACGAGGTAGTGCCGCCACTCCGCCAGCAGCCACCTGATCGGATCGTCCAGCGGTCTGTTGCTAACACAGACGACGCGCGTGAGATCGAGGTCGAGCAGGTAGCGCCAGATGCCGGCGTAGGCCTCGGTGGTGGCGGCCAGCAGCGTGCTGACGACCAGCCGGCTGCGGGCGATCGTGCCGAACTGCCAGTCCTGGTCGATCCTGTAGACGGCGAAGCCGTCGTGGCCGCCGCCGCTGTCTCGATGGGCGATCCGGAACTCCTTCTTGTCGCCGTCGGCGAACAGGTCGGCCAGATCGTGGTCGCTTCGGTCGACCTCACCCGGGATCTGGGGCCGCGAGCGCTCCAGCACCTCGCGCATCACGGCCACGGGCGACTCCTCGTCGATCATCACCACGGCGCCCGAGTCCTCGAGCGGGGTCGCGAAGGCGCCGTGCCGGTTGTCCACCTCGGCCTCGGTTGCGCGCACGGTCGCCGGCCCGTACCCGAACCGGTCGTAGATCGTCGTCTGCGAGGCGTACAAAAGAGAGAGCGGCACGCCGTGCTCGGCGAACTCCGCATGCTGGTGGTCGAGCAGCGCCCGCAGCACGCCACGGCGTCGCTCGGTGGGCAGGACACCGACCCAGGTGATGCCGCGAGCGGGTGCAAACCGGCCCCCGGGCAGGGTGATCTCGAGCCGCTGGTCAACGCTGACGCCGACCATGGTTCCTCCGTCGTAGGCGGCCACGCAGCTGACCTGCTCCAGCGCGGGCAGGATCAGCTTGGTCAGCCGCTCCTCCTCGAACCGGTGGCCGAACGCGGTGGCGTGGACGCGGGCGAACTCGCGCAGCTCCTGCTCGCCCGCGACCGCCCTCGTCTCGAGCGTCACGCCGTGTCCCGTGGCCGCTTGGCGATCCGAGCCAGCGCGCTGACGTCCTCGTCTCCGTGGCCCTCGGCGATCAGCTCGTCTTCCTGACCCAGGACGATCTGCGACACGGCCAGCTCGAGCCCCAACCGGTGCGCCTCTTCGAGCGCGATCGCGACGTCCTTTCGGTGCAGCGCCGCCTTGAAGCCGAGCGGGTATGAGTCGTCGATCATGTTCTGCGAGCGGTTGGTCAGCACCCACGATGCGGCGGCTCCCGCCGACAGCGCCTCGATCAGCGCCGGCAGCGGCAGGCCCGCCGCCTGGGCGAGCGCGATGCCCTCGGCGACGCTGGCGTAGGTGCCGGCGATCATGACCTGGTTGACGGCCTTCGCCATCTGGCCGGAGCCGCTGGCGCCGAGGTGGGTGATGCGGCTGCCGAATGCCTCCAGCAGTGGCCGGGCACGCACGACGTCGCGCTCCTCGCCGCCCACGAAGATCGTCAGCGTGCCCCTCTCGGCACCCTCGGAGCCGCCCGAGACGGGCGCGTCCACCATGCCCACGCCGCGCTCGGCCAGGCGCCGTGCGATGTCGGCCGTTGCCGTCGGAGACACCGTCGAGCAGTCGACCAGCAGCCCGCCCTCGGCCAGGCCGGCCGCGATGCCGTCGGGGCCGAAGACGACGGCCTCCAGATCGGGCGTGTCCGAGAGGCAGGTCAGCACCGCGTCGGCGCCGCGGGCCGCCTCCGCCGGCGAGACGGCACGGGCGGCGCCCAGCTCGGCCAGCGGCAGCTCCCGCTCGCGGGTGCGGTTGTGCACCGCCACGTCGTGTCCGGCCGCGAGCAGATGCCGCGCCATCGGCGCTCCCATCGTGCCCAGACCGATCACGCCAACACGCATAGCGAGTCGATTCTAGATGGTTGGCGGGATTGGAGGTCTGACCCCCAATTCTTGCGCTTCTGCCCTCAGAACTGCCCGTATTTTGCGAATTCAGAACGCCAGAGCACTCGGATGTGCTCGAATTCGTAGAATTCACGGCGGTTGGGGGTCAGACCTCGATCGGTCAGGCGCCCTGAATGCGGCGCCGGCCGGCGTCCTGGCGCTCCTGGTCGAGCGCGAACCGGACGATCGATGCCCGCGTCTTTCGGTCGAGCTGCTCGAAGCGGAGCGTCGAGATGAAGCGGCCCTCACCGTCGGCCTCGACCATCCGCACGGTGGCGTCGGTCGCCAGCCGAAACTCGTTCTCGGAGCTGTTCAGCTCGATCTCGACCCGGTCGCCGATCGAGAGCGGCGTCCGCGTCACCAGCCGCACATCGTCCGCCGAGAGGTCGACGGTGCGGGCGTGCACCGTGTCGCCCAGCGCGGGCAGGTGGCACAGCACCGGCATCCAGAGCGAGATCCGTACCCGCGCGTGATGATCGGCGGCGCGCTGTTCCTCGGCGAACACGGCCTGCACCACCCGCTGCTCGGCCAGCTGATCGAGCCCATCGAAGTGCAGCCCGCAGATCGATCGGCCGTCGCGAGCCGTCTCCACCCGCACCACGCTGGCCTCGGCGTCCAGCACGTAGTCGGGCCGTCCGAACCGCATCTCCAGCCGCAGCCGGTCGCGCAGCCCGAGGCTCTGGTCGGTGACCACGCGGATGCCGCCGGCCGAGAGGTCGACCGTCTCGGCCGCGAACGCGGACGAGACCATGCCGTCAGCCGTCAGCCGCCGGCACTCGACCGGGAACCGCAGCATGATGCGAAAGAAGTGTCGACGATCGTCGTGCACGCGCCCATGTATTCGACCGCGCGGCGGCGTGCGTGAGTGCTACAGACGGGTCGAAGCCTCGGCGCCGCCCAGGGCCACCTTCGCCCGCGCCGTCACCAGGTGGTAGAGCACCAGCAGCTGCACGATCGCGAGCGAGTCGGAGCGGTGCAGGTCGGTGCCGATCGTAAACTCGCCCAGCCGCTCGGAGCGCAGGTGGCTGGCGAAGTGCATGTGCTCCC
>JAWVEC010000003.1:0-3620 GCA_033856975.1 Gaiellales bacterium | reverse complement strand
TCGGCGCCCAGATCGCCCAGCATCATCGTGCAGTAGGGACCGGCCAGCACCTGGGTCAGGTCGAGCACGCGCAGCTGGGAGAGTGGGAGGGGGAGGCTCGGCATCGGCAGCCGGTTCTAGGCGGGAGTCGCGACGAGCTTCTCGACCTCGGCCAGCGCCCAGGCCGAGTGGTCGTCCGGCTTGATGCCGCGCTTGGCCGCGACCAGCCTGCCCTCGCCGTCGATCACGAAGCCCGACCGGTTGATGCCCATCGATGTCTTGCCGTAGTTCGTCTTCTCGACCCACACCCCGTAGGCCTCGGCCATCTCGTGCTCGGTGTCGGCCAGGAGCGGGAAGGGCAGCGAGTACTTCTGCTTGAAGCGGCGATGCGACTCGGCCGACTGCGGACTGACGCCGATCACGGTCGCTCCCAGCCGCCCGAACTCGTCCCAGTTGTCGCGGATCGCGAGCGCCTGGCGCGTGCAGCCGGGCGTGTCGTCCTTCGGGTAGAAGTAGATCACGGCCGCCCGTCCGCGAAGGCTGTCGAGGCTGATCGTCTCGCCCGAGTCCGACTCGAGGGAGAACGCCGGTGCGGGCTGTCCGATCTCGGCCATGCCGCGTACTGTACCGCGATGAATCCGTTCGCCCCGCTGCGTGACCGCGACTTCCGGCTCTACTTCGTGGGCGAGGCGCTGTCGTTCTTCGGCGCCGGCCTGTCGCTGGTGGCGCTCAACTGGTACCTGCTCGAGCGCACCGGCTCGACCTCCGCGGTGGGCGCCTTCTATGCGGTCGCCCTCGGCGCAGGACTGGTGGCCTACCCGCTGTCCGGGCCGATCGCCGATCGCTACCCGCGGCGGGTGGTTGCGATCGCCGCCGACCTGCTTCGGCTCGGCTCGCTGGGGTCTCTGGCGGTGCTTGCGATGTTCGGACCGCCGCCGCTGGTCGCGATCTACTGCTCGGCGTTCGTGACCGGTGTCGGCTTCGCGCTCTTCTTCCCCGCCATCATCGCCTTCCTGCAGGAGATCGTGAGCGGCGAGTATCTGGTGGCCGCCAACGGGCTGAGCGAGGTGACGACCCAGCTCGGCAACGTGTCTGGTGCGGCCGCGGCCGGGGTCGCGCTGCAGCAGCTGGGACTGGCCGCCGTGCTCTCGATCGACGCTGCGACCTACGGCGTCTCGGCCCTGGCGCTGGGCCTGGTGCGGCACCGTTCGACGCCCGCCGCCGGCCACGCGTCCGTGCTGGCGATGCTGCGCGAGGGTGCGGCGTACCTGCGGGCGCATCGCGCGGTGGCGGCGTTCGGCGTCGTCAGCATCGTGCCCACGGTGGCAACGATCACCTCGAACGTGGTGCTGGTGGCGTACGTGCAGCGGGTGATGCATCGCGGGGCGACCGTCTACGGACTGACCGACATGATGTACGGCGTGGGCGCGATGGCCTCGGGTTTCCTGGCGGCGTTCCTGGTGCTGCGGCTGGGCGAGTGGGCGGCGATGGGCGGCCTTCTGGCCAGCGCCGTGGTGGGCTACGGCGCGTTTCTGTTCGAGCCGCAGGCGCTGGTGGTGGTGTTCGCGCTGGCTGCCGCGATCGGCTTCTGCTCGTCCGCCTTCCGGGTGACGGCGAACGCGACCCTGATGCGGATCGTGCCGGGGCCGGTGATGGGACGAACGGCGGCGGCCTTCGGCATCAGCACGACGCTTCTGCAGGTCTCGGCGGCGGTGGCGGTGGGGCCGCTGATCGACGGTGGCGGCGCCCGCGCCGGTTTCGGGCTGCTGGCGGGACTTGTGCTGGCCGCCGCGCTGGTGCTGACCGTGACGGCGCCACGGCTGCGGCGCCCGGCCGAGGCCGCCTGATAGCGTGAGCGGCGATGCCCGAGGTGCACATGCTGGTGGGGTCGCTGCTGATCCTCTCCAACGCTGCGGTGGCCGTGTGGGGGTTTGTCGCCTACCGCCGCAACGCGCCCCCCGGCCGCTTCTACATGCACGCGCTGGCGCTGGCGCAGACGGCTGTGATCGCCCAGGCGACGCTGGGCCTGCTGCTGGTCTCGGAGGGCCACCGCCCGGGCGACAAGCTGCACTTCGCCTACGGGTTGATCCCGCTGCTTGCGATCGCCTACCCCTATGCTTTGCGGGGTGAGGATGGACGCAAGAACCTGTCGTACTTCGCCGCCGGGTCGGCGATCGTCGCCGCGCTGGGAGTGCGGGCCTACATGACGGGGCCGGCCTGATGGATCGGGACACCATGCGCGGGATCGGCATCGTGCTGGCGATCGCGGCCGTCGCGACCGTGTTCTCGAGCGTCTCGGCCGGCATCTTCAGCGCCGTCCTGGGCGCGCTCAGCCTGATCTTCATCTGCCTGCTGTGGTATTTCGGCTACGCCTGGTACCGGCGAAACCGGATGGCGATCTCGCTGATGCCCGACCAGCAGCGCGCGATCCTCTACGGTGGTCTCGGCGCGGTCACGGTGTCCGGCGCGCTCTACTCGCTGGCCCAGTTCAACCTGATCAGCCTGGGCGGCTTCGAGGTGATCCTGGTGGTCGCGTTCTTCGGCGGGCTGTTCGCGATCTACTACGCGTGGACCGAGTCGAAGCGCTACTACCTGTAGAACGCTCCCATGAGGTCGACGTGTCAGCCCGAGCTCAGCTGCGGCGATCCGCTCGATCAGTTCGTCGACCTGGCGCCCCACCGGCGCATAACGATCAGCACCCTCGATGACCATTCGACGCCAGTCCAGGCCATGTGCGGTGATCGAGTCGCGATTCAGGTTCGAGGAGACATGCCAGCACAGCGAGCGGGGCGACGACGAGGGGGCGATGACCTAGTACTCGCCGGGCTGTGGATCGACGATGAGCTTCACGGCGGTACCCGTCAACAGCACCATCTGCGCCTTGTCGGCGACGGTTTCGACCGCCACCCGCACCCCGACGATTCCGTCGGCTTCACGAGTGCGGGCTTGATCGGAGAGTGATTGCTCGGCTTCGCGATGGCCGGTTCGGATCGCCTCCTCGATCCCACCGAGCCGTCCCCCGAACGCCGACTGGAGGTCGCTTCCAAGGTCGCTGACCATGTTTCGGCTCATGACCGAAAACCCCGTGACGATGCCAAGGTCGGCGCTGACCCTGTGGCCGTGCACCACGTCGAGCGTGCTCATTGGCAGCAGCGGCTGGCGAGGCTGCTGAACGTGCGGCGTCGCCTCCCACCTGGCGTAGTCCCGGGCGAGCAACTGGAACCGGTTGGCGTAATCCTGAGCCTTCTTTGCATCCCGGCCCGCGAGTTGGCCGACCATCGAGAGTGCGAACTGCCTCGCGGCCTCGGCGGTTTGAGCATCCCTGGTACCGCGTTGGATCGCGTAGAAGGCGGCGTCCAGCGCCCTCAGTCCCCGTCTGGTGTCTCCGGTGGCAAAATGCGCTCGGGCATCGTCGAGCTCTTGCATGAGGAGATCTTAGGCGCCGACCGCTGGACGGCGCCGACCGCTAAACTGACGCAATGTGCAGATCCATCAAACCACTCCATAACTACGAGCCCGCGGCAACGGCGGACGACGTGGAGGCGGCATCGCTCCAGTACGTGCGCAAGATCAGCGGCATGACACGACCGACGCGCGGCAACGAGGACGCGTTCGCGCGCGCCGTCGAGGCCTTCACGGCC
>JAWVEC010000002.1:0-8601 GCA_033856975.1 Gaiellales bacterium | reverse complement strand
TAGGTGTCCCACTCGCTGCGCTTGAGCGAGATCAGCCGATCGCGCAGCTCGCTTCCGAGCGTCTTCTCGACCACCTCCGACTCCTCCGCCGTTGCGATCGCCTCGCCCAGCGACTCGGGCAGCGACTCGATGCCGAGCGAGCGCCGTTCGGGCGACGTCAGCTCGTACAGGTTGGTCTCCATCGGATCGGGCAGCTCGTATCCCCGCTCGATGCCCTCCAGTCCCGCGTGCAGCAGGCCGGCGAACGCCAGGTACGGGTTGCAGGCAGGATCCGGGCAGCGGATCTCGGCTCGCGTCGCCCGCTCCTTGCCGGGGTGGTACAGCGGCACCCGAATCAGCGCTGAGCGGTTTCGCCGCGACCAGGCCACGTAGACCGGCGCCTCGTAGCCCGGCACCAGCCGCTTGTAGCTGTTCACCCACTGCGCGAACAGCAGCGAGATCTCGCGCGCATGCCGCAGCTGGCCGGCGATGAAGCTCTTGGCGACATCCGACAGGTACCACTGGTCGGCCGGATCGTGGAAGGCGTTCCCATCCCCGATGAAGAGCGACTGGTGGGTGTGCATGCCCGAGCCGTTGACGCCGAACAGCGGCTTGGGCATGAAGGTCGCGTACACGCCGTGCTTCTGGGCGACCTCCTTGACCACCGAGCGGTAGGTCATGCAGTGATCGGCCATCTGCAGCGCGTCGGTATAGCGGATGTCGATCTCGTGTTGGCTGGGGCCGACCTCGTGGTGCATGTACTCGACGGGGATGCCGACGCTCTCCAGCGCAAGCACGATCTCCTTGCGCAGCTCGACCGCCGCGTCCATCGTGGTGTCCTCGAAGTAGCCACCCGCGTCGAGCGGATGGGGCACGCCATCGTCGTCGATCCGAAACAGGAAGAACTCCAGCTCCGGTCCGATCTTGAAGTCGTCGAAGCCGAGCGCACGCATCCGTTCCAGCGCGTTTCGCAGCACCTGCCGCGAGTCGGCTTCGTACGGCTCGCCGCTGGGGGTGCGCACGTCGCAGATCATGCGCGCCACCGACCGCTCGCCGGCCTCCCGCGGCAACATCCGGAACGTTGTCGGATCCGGCATCGCGATCATGTCCGACTCCTCGATCGCGTTGAACCCTGTCACGGACGAGCCGTCAAAACCCATGCCGTGCTCCAGCGCGTCCGCCAGCTCGTCGCGCGTGATGGAGAAGCTCTTCAGCCTGCCGACCACGTCGGTGAACCACAGCCGGATGAACTTGACCTCGGCCTGCTCCACGTCGCGCAGCACCTTCTGCCGCAGCTCGGCGGTGCTGCCGGCCGCTCCCTCGATCGTTTCCATCGTGCTCCCCTCCTCGTATCTGGGCACAAAAAAACGCCCCCACGCGGCTCCGCAAGGAGTCGCCTGGAGGCGTCATCGCCTCTCACCATCGACGGCATCGTCGGTGGTGATGCGAGAGCATCGTACACAACCGCGCGGACACCCCGCTACATCTGTGGCCCGTCTTCCGACAGCACCGCCAGCAGCGCCTCCACCACATCCGGATCGAACTGCCCCCCGGCGCAGCGGCGCAGCTCGGCGAAGGCGGCGCTGGTTGGCATCGCCTTGCGGTACACCCGATCCGAGGTCATCGCGTCGAACGCGTCGCAGGCCAGGATCACGCGCGCGCCGAACGGGATCTCGGTCCCCGATAGCGCGCGCGGGTAGCCGCTGCCGTCCCAATGCTCGTGGCACGAGACGACCAGCCGGCCGGCGCCGGCCAGCGCTGCCACCGGCTCCAGGATCTGGGCACCCAGCTCGGGGTGGCGCTTCATGACGGCGAACTCATCGTCGGTCAGCGGTCCCGGCTTGTTCAGGATCTCGGCCGGGATCCCGATCTTGCCGATGTCGTGCAGCGCCGCGGCGAACCGAATGTCCCGCAGCTCGGCGCCCGAGATGCCCATCCGCTCGGCCACGTCGGTGCACAGCCCGACCAGCGCCTGGGCGTGGTCGTTGGTGTAACGATCCTTGACGTCGAGTGCGTTACCGAGCGCGTCCACGGTGGCCAGGAACGAGTTCTCGAGCTCCTCGTACAGCAGACGGTTGGTGATCGCGAGCAGCGCTTGATCGGCGATACCCAGGAGCATCTGCTCGTCGCGATGCGAGAGCGAGCCACGCCGGGGTCCGCGCTGGACGATCACCGCCGCCCGGTTCGCCGCCCGCTCGCCGATCGCCAGCACCGCGAAGGTGGTACCCGGGCGGGGGGCATCGAGCGCGCTGCACAGAATCGGCGCCTGCTCGATGCCGAGCGAGGTGACGCGGCGCGAAGCGAGCGAGGAGACGATCGGCTCGGCGTCCGCCGGCAGCCTGGTCGCCATCAGCGCCCGCTGCTCGTCCGGCATGTAGCCGACCGCGGCGGCCGGGACGAGGTGGTCGCCGTCGCGGCGCCAGACCGAGATTGCGGCGCACTCGACCAGCCGGTCGATGGCGACCGCCAGCATCGATGCGATGCCGTCGACGCTCGACTGCAGGGCGAGCGCCCCGCCCAGCTCGAGCAACGCCTCCGACACCTCGGCGGCCTCGCGCTGCTCGGTGTACAGACGGACGTTCTCGCAGGCCACCGCCGCCTGCGCAGCGACCACCTGGAGCAGGCGCAGATCGTCGTCGTCGAACCGGTCCACACCCTCCTTGGACAGCACGATCACGCCCACCTGGCGGCGATCGCAGGCCATCGGCGCGACCAGCATCGACTCCTTGATCGGCCGCGACCCCGGGATCTCGATCGCGTGCTCGACCAGGTCGGCGTCATCGACGCGGATCGGGAAGCCGTCCAGAAACGCACGCCCAGTGATGCCCTCGCCCACGGCGCAGACGAGCTCGTCGGTGGCATCGCCCAAGACCAGCTCGCTGATGCCGGCGTGCGCGACCGGATTCAGCTGCTGCCCGTCCCGCGAGACGATGTAGAACCGGCACGAGTGGTAATCGATCAGCGCCCGCAGCCGGCTGACCACGATCTGCCCGACCTCCTGCACCGAGTGCGTCCCGGTGATCGCCCCTGCCAGCGACTGCACGAGCTGCATCTGCTCGATAGCCCGATCGCCGCGCGTGGTCGCAACAGGCGTCATCGCGCGCTCCAAGATAACGAACTCCTTCGCCGCCGACACGGTCGCGACCAACTCGAAGCAGGTGGCCGCGTGGGCAGCCAGAAGCCCGGCGGTCGCGATGTCGGCCGACGAGAGTCGACGCAGCGGCCGGGCGGTGCCGGCGACCACGTACCGCGACCCCGTGTGGTCTGTGATCGGAATCACAATCAGCTCCAGCCGCCCAAAGGTTCGCTGGCCGATACCACCGCCGACCTGCTCTGCCAGCTCGAGGGCGGCGGCGGCGCGGGCCTCGCCGATCCGGTTCGGCCGCGCCCCATGACGTGCCCACCTCCCGTCGCAGCTGATGCCGGTGGCACCGCGCCTGACGATGGCGGTCGCGTCCAGGCCCAGCAGCTCTCCGGCCGCGGCGCACACGGCCTCGAGCAGCGGCGCCCGCTCGCGCACGCCGCTAAGAGTCGCCAATGCCCGCGAGATCTGTGAGAAACGAGTTGCCGGCAGGACTGGTTCGGTGGAGATCGTCTGCAACCGAGGCATAGAGGAGAACCTAGGTGCGGTGCCGAAACTGTGCCATCCCCGGTTCGCGGTAGTCACCCTACGTCAAAGGCCGCGACGTCCGGGGCGCGACCGATACTGGGTCAGACACGCCCGTGAACGAACGCACCACCGCCACGCCAGTCTCAACCGCCACCGGCGCCGCGAACTCCACCGCGCCGGATTCGTCGTGCTGGTGCGATTGGTGGCCGTGGCTGCACGTGATCGCGCTCTCGGGCCGGCCGTGGGTCGATCGCACGCCGCTCCCGCGGCCATCGGTGTCCACGGATACGCTGTAGCACAGCAATGTCGCACGCCCACCACCACGGGCACGGCCACAGCCACGCCAACCTGATCAGCCAGCGAAAGCAGGGCCAGCGCGGGCTGGTGATCGCGCTCGCGCTCACGCTGGCGGTGTTCACGGCCGAGGTGATCGGCGCGATCGCCGGCGGCAGCCTGGCGCTGCTGGCAGACGCCGGGCACCTGCTGGCGGACGCCGGATCGCTCGGGCTGGCGCTGCTGGCGGGCTGGATGGCGTCGCGGCCGGCCGCCGGCCGCCGCACCTTCGGCTGGCAGCGGGTCGAGATCCTGGCCGCGCTGGCAAACGGCCTGGTGCTGGTGCTGATCGCGCTGGCGACCGTGGTCGAGGCCGCGCGGCGGCTGCAGGACCCGTCCTCCGTGGCCGGCGGCGTCACGCTGACGGTGGCGGCCATCGCGCTCTGCTTCAACCTCACCTCCGGAGCGGTGCTGGCCCGCTCCGGTTCGGGGCTGAACGTGCGTGCGGCGATGCGGCACGTGCTGGCCGATGCGCTCTCGTCGCTGGGGGTGATCGTGGCCGCGGTCGCGATCCTGGCCGCGGGCTGGCAGCGGGCAGACCCGATCGCGAGCATCCTGATCGCGGTGCTGATCCTGCTCTCGGCGGTGTCGATCGTGCGCGAGTCGCTGGACGTGCTGCTGGAGGCGGCGCCGACCGGGATCGACGTGACGAGCATGGGCGCATCGATGGCCGCCGTCGACGGCGTGATCGAGGTGCATGACCTCCACGTTTGGACGGTCACGTCGGGCTTCCCGGCCGTCGCCGCCCACATCACGGTGCGCGCCGACTGCGAGCCATCGCTGGTTCGCCGCCGTACCGCCGAGATGCTGCGAAACCACTTCGGCGTCGAGCACGCCACGCTGCAGGTCGAACGCGCCGGCAACGAGCACCAGCTGCTCCAGATCCGGCGCTCGTGAATGGGGGGCTCGGCCCCGCAGCTACCGGTGCGGCAGCTCGCGCTCCAGCGCGTCCGACAGCATCAGGTAGCCCCGCCGCAGGTAGAAGTCGCGAGCCCGCGCGTCGGCGCCCGCGGCCGGAACGCGCACTGTGCGCAGATCGCGGCTGATGCCATAGCCCTCGATCCAGTCGAGCAGCGTGTGCCCGACGCGCCGCCCCTGATCGGTGGCGGCCACCACCAGCTGATCGATCACAAGCACCTGATCCCACTCGCTAACGGCCGCATACCCGGCCCGGCGGCCATCGCTCTCGGCGACGAACACCCGGTCACCGCTCAGCTCTCGTGCCACCCGGTCTGACTCGGCACCCCCACCGGCTGCCACGATGTCGAGCGGCACCGCCGCCTCGGCCAGGCGCGTCAGTGCCGTCAGCTCATCGGCGCCCGCCTCGCGCACCTGCAGCTCGCCGCTCATCGACCGCCTCGATCAGGACGCGGACGCCTGCTGGACGACCTTGAGCTCCTCGGGTGAGAGTTCGAGGTCGCTCTGGCCGGCCACAAGCTGCTTGACGTAGATGCGAGCGTACTCACGATCCTGAATGGCGGTCAGCACCACTCCGTTCGAGGACGAGTCGAGCAGTGCAAGGGATGCCGACTGCCGACCCCCGGTGCCATCCAGCGCATCGTACCGCAGCAGGGCCAGCCGCTGCAGGCAGCCGTCCAGCCTGCCGCCGACCTGGCGCGTGCCGGCCTCCACCTGATCGGCGCGGCCTTCCACCGCCTCGACCCGCGCCAGCAGTCCGACCGCGTACTCCACCATGTCCTGCTGGTCGGAGCCGAGCACCAGCTTCTGGCCGCGGCGGATCCTGCGCAGCTGCACCAGCAGGTAGGCCGTCGTCAGCAGCATCAGCCCCGCCAGGGCACAGGCGACGACGGCGATCAGCAGCGCGGTGTCAGTGCGGCTCACAGGCTGAAGGTGATCTGGAACGTCTGGCTGTTGTTGCTGGCGGTTCGCTCACCCGGCACCGGCACCACTTCGACCTTCATCGTCACGGGCGTGCCGAACTGCAGGTTCGAGGTGGTGTTGAAGCCGCTGATCGTGACCGTCTCGGAGGTGCCCTTCGCGATCGACGGGATGACCCCGGTCTTCACGATCGCGGTGCTGCCCGAGCCGATCGTGATCTTGACCGGAACATTGAACTCTTCGAAGTTGCCGCCGTTGGTGGCCGTGACCAGGAAGCTGAGGCCGGTGGCCTTGACCGGAGTCAGGGTGCTGGTCTGGAGGGTGACGGTCTTGCCGTCGGCGCCGCGCGCCACCACCGTGTCGAGCTTGAGGCCGTGCAGGCCATGCGCCACGCTGCCCGGCTTCCAGCGCTGCAGCACCGAGCCCATGCCGGCGGCGGTCAGCGTCACCTGGTCGTCGCTGCCGAGGAAGCTCGACGTCGGCACCGCGACATCGGATACGCCGGCCTTCTGAAGCGCAGTTCCGGCCGGGCCCTCGAACGAGTCCATGTAGATGATGTCGGCGGCCAGCAGCCGATCGGTGCAGATCACCAGCTGCCCGCCTGCGGTGGTGGTGCGCCGCTCCCTATAGGCCTGCGGCATTCCCCGGATCAGGCAGTCGAGTCCGTTCACCCGATAGGACAGCGTCTGCAGCAGCGCCGGCTGCAGCGTCTCGACCTGCGTGGTGGGCTTCAGCTTGGTGGCGGCATCGACCGCGGCCTGGGCCTGGGCGCGGATCCTCTGCAGCTGCTTGATCGCCGCCTTCGACCTGATCGGCTTGGCGGAGTGGAACATGTCGTGCAGCGACGCACCCGCCCGGTCGGACGTCGCCAGCACCGCCTTGACCTGATCGAAGTAGGCGCGGTTCTTGGAGGTCGCGCTGCTGCCGGAGCAGGCTCTCGCGCCCAGCAGGAGCACCAGCACCACCACCACGATCCCGGCCGCGAGCAGTCCCAGCCGCCCCCACTCGAGCCCCTCCAGCGACGGCATCGCCGGCATCGTCGGGCGGGAGCCGCGGCCACGCGGTGGCCGGCCACGATCGCGGCCGGCCCGCTGCGGCCGCTCGGGCGCGGCGGGCTGTTCACCTTCGGGCCGGGTGGGAGCCGTTTCCTGGGTGCGGCTCGGCTCCTCCCACTCTCCGTCGAAGAAGTCGTCTGGCGGCACGGTTCGGACCCTATCACCAGGACCGGATGCGAATCTCGGCAGGAGTCTGGGCGTCCCCGGCAAATCTGTCGATCGTGGCCCAGCCCGCATCCGCAGCATCCGCCCCCGAGCTGACCGGTCACACGGTGGCGGGGCGCTACCTGTTGACGGGTTTGCTGGGGAGGGGCGGATTCGGGACGGTGTATTCCGGCCGCGACCTGCAGGGCGGCGAGGAGGTGGCGGTGAAGGTGTTCAGCCGCGTGGAGGGATTCGCGTCGCGGGCAGCACGTGAAGCGCGCACGGCCGGAAAGCTCGATCACCCCAACATCCACACGTGCCTGGGCGTCGAGCGAGACGAGGAGCACGCTTACCTGATCTCACGCCTGGTGGTCGGCCGCCGCCTCGACCGGTCGCAGCTGAGCGACGAGGAGGCGGTGCGCGCGATCGCAGCCGTCGCCGACGCGCTCGCGCACGCCCACGGGCGCGGTGTCGTTCATCGCGACGTGAAGCCCTCCAACATCCTGGTCGGAGACGACGGCGCGATCGTGCTGACCGACTTCGGCATCGCGCGCGACGAGGACGCCCGCGACCAGACGATGGACGAGCGGGTGCTGGGAACGCTGTCCTACATGGCGCCGGAGCAGGCCGCCGGCGATCAGGCCACCGGGGCGACCGACGTGTGGGCAGCCGCGCTGACGCTGTACGAGGCGCTGGCCGGCCGAAACCCGTTCCGCACCAAGTCGCTGAACGAGCTACTCGAGCGGCTGGCGGCCGGAGCCAAGCCGCTCGCCCACGAGCGGCCCGACCTGCCACGGGCGCTGTCGCGCACGATCCAGCGCGCGCTGCACCGTGACCCTCGCCGCCGCCCCAGCGCGATCGAGCTGCGCGACCAGCTGCTGGCGTCGCTGCGGCCGGAGCCGGACGAGGATGACGATGTCGTCAGCGCGGCCTTTCATCGCGAGCCGCGTGAACTGCCCCGGCTCGAGCGGCTGCAGCGACCGGCGGTGACCGCGCTTTTGGCGACGTCGCTGGTGCTCGCCCTGACCGCGTTCCCCGTCTATCCATCCGCATGGACGCTGCCCCTGGCCGGGCTGATCGCGCTCCTGGCATGGCGCTGGCCGTTCGTGGCGGCTGCGGCCGGCTGCGCGCTCTGCCTGCCGGCATTCTGGAACCACTCGCAGGCCGGTGCGCTGCTCTACGCCCCGCTGGTCGTGACCTGGCTGCGGGCGGGCCGCAAGTGGGGAGCGCGGTTGGCGGCGCCGCTGGTGGCGGCACCGCTGGCGCTGCTCGGCATCGGGCCGGCGATCGTGCTGCTGGCGGCGACGGCCCCCACCCCCCGGCGGCGCGCGGCCGAGGCGACGGCGGGCGGGCTGATCGCGATCGTGTGGGGCGGCATGATCTCGCACCGGGCGGCGGCGGGGCTGGCCGGCGCGAACGATCCGCTGGACTACCTGCGCGCGCTTGGCCAGTCGCCGGCCACGCTGCTGGTGTGGCTGGGGATGGTCGGCTTCGCGCTGATGCTGCCGCTGGCGTGGAGCCGTCGCGGCTCGCGGCGGGTGCAGGCGCTCGCCCTGTGGGGACTTGGATTCGCGCTGGCGACGGTCGCGCTGCCGGCGGCGATCGCCAGCCACCCGGAGGCACTGGTGCCTGCCGCAGGAA
>JAWVEC010000001.1:0-9156 GCA_033856975.1 Gaiellales bacterium | reverse complement strand
GAAGCCGTACTCGAGGATGCCCCGCGCCGCCTCCGTACCGAGGCCCTGGCGCTGGAAGTCGGCCGCGATCAGGTAGGCGACCTCCACCTCGAAGCGGCCCTCGATCGTCCACGGCAGCAGGCCGCAGCGACCGATGAAGCGCCCGCTGGGCTTGTGGATCGTCGCCCACAGCCCAAGCTCCGGATGCTCGGGGTGGCCGTTCAGAAACCACTCCAGCTCCTCACGGGTCTGCTCGCGGGTGAGCATCCCCTCGGGGAAGTAGCGGCGTATCTCGGGGTCGCCGTAGAGCGCGAAAAGATCGTCGAGATCCTCCGGCACCAGGCGCCGGAAGCTCAACCTCTCGGTCTCGAGGATCGGCTCGGTCATCATTGAGGCTCGGGGGACCGGCCCGCGCGGACGCATGGCCGATCCCCACTCATCGGGGCGCCGAGATTCGAACTCGGGACCTCACCGACCCGAACGGTGCGCGCTACCAGGCTGCGCTACGCCCCGCCGACGAGCGGCCGGATTATCGCACAGGGCCGGCGCCGGGCCCGCCGGCATCCCGGCGTGCGCAGTACGCGTCGAACGCCATCAGTCGCCGCAGCCACTCGTTCTGAGCGTCGATCTCGATGTCGTAGAGCAGTCGGTCGAGCTCGAAGATCTGCACCGCGTCGTCGAGCGAGCGGTCGATGCGCGCGCGCAGGCCGTTGTGGTGCCCGACCGCGAAGGCCTCGCGGCGCACACGCCGCGACCTCGGCGCCGGTACGTGACCGGCCAGCCTTTCCTCCAGAGAGATCGACCCCCGCATACAACGACCCTCCCGCCGTCCTCGACCGCACGCAAGGGGTGGGGTGGCTTTCCCCCCACCCCACCCTGCCATGCTCAACTGGCAGGTTATAGACCAGACGCCCGAGCCCGTGCCCGTGCCCGTCCCGCGCCGGTATGCTCGCCGACGATGGCAGACCGCGACCAGATGGTGCGTCTCCTGAGCGACCTGCTCGAGGCCGAGGCCTACCCCGACCAGCTGCCGATCGGGCTGCAGGTGCCCGGCAGCGCCGAGGTCGGCCGCGTCGCCAGCGGCGTCACCGCGTCCTACGAGCTGTTCCAGCGGGCCGCCGCCGACGGCGCCCAGATGCTGGTGGTGCACCACGGCCTGTTCTACGGCTCCGGACCCCGCCCGCCCATCACCGCCCTCGAGAAGGCTCGCCTGAAGATCCTGTTCGACCACGACATATCGCTGGTCGCCTACCACCTCGCGCTGGACGCGCATCCCAAGGTCGGCAACAACGCGATCATCTGCCGGCTGCTCGGGCTCGAGCAGCCAGAGCCGTTTGGGCTGGTGGGCGCGCGAACGATCGGGTTCATCGGGACGCTGGCGGAGCCGCTCTCGATCGGCGACCTGGTCGACCGCGTCCGCGACCACATCGCGCCGGCTCCACTCGTCTTTCGCGACGGCCCGGCGCAGGTGCGGCGGGTGGCGGTGATCAGCGGCGCCGCCAGCGGCGAGCTGCTGGCGGCCGCCGACGCCGGCGCCGACTGCTTCCTGACCGGCGAGCCGCGCGAGCAGGTGATGGCCGAGGCACGCGAGGCCGGCATCCACTACATCGCCGCCGGGCACTACGCGACCGAGGTGTTCGGCGTGCGCGCACTGGGAGAGCTCCTGGCGGAGCGCTTCTCGGTCGAGCACGCCTTCATCGAGATCCCCAATCCGGTCTAGCGACGGGTCGGATCTATTGACGACGTCTGGACAGCAGGCTACGATCCGCACATGGATGCGCGATCGGAGACGGCCTGAATTGCCAGCGATCTGCGAGAACCGAGGGGCATGCTGAGACCCACCGAGCGAGAACCGCGCTTGGTGGGTTTTTTGTTGCCCCGAACGACCCACGACAGGGGGTAGGACGAATGGCGAACCATCTGACGCCGGAGGAGCTCTCCAAGGAGTACGACCTCAAGCGCGAAGAGGTGATCCGGCTGTGCCACGAGCAGTCGGTGCCGATCTACCACGGCAAGATCGACAAGAGCCTCTTTGCAGCAGTCCGCCAGGAGAGCACGATCCAGGCTCAGTAGGGGACCCGGCGAGGGCTCGCCGGGGAACGCGCCCGCCGAGCCCTCGCGTATGCTCGTTACCGTGACTCGCCGTGTCTGCGCCCTCGCCCTGATCGCGCTGCTCGCGTATCCCGCCAGTGCATCGGCGACACTGACCGGCCAGGTGGCCGCGATCGTCAACAACTCGCAGTTCGCCGGCCCGGGCACCGGGATCGTGATCCTCGATGAGACGCGCAGCCGGCTCGTCTACCAGCGTGCGCCGAAGGCGGAGCTGAAGCCCGCGTCGAACATGAAGCTGACCACCGCCGCCGCCGCGCTGGGCAGGATCGGCGCCGGCACGCGGCTCTCCACCCGCGTCTACATGACCGGCAGCCTCTCGTCCGGGACGCTGACCGGCAACCTCTGGCTGGTGGGAGGCGGCGACCCCTCGCTCTCGACCAGTATCTTCGGCCAGCGGGCGTTCGCCGGAGCGGCAGGACAGACCGGCGATCTCGCCCAAGCGGTGCGGGCGGCCGGCATCACGCACGTCACCGGGCGCGTCTTCGGCGACGAGTCGCTGTTCGACAAGGTGCGCACCGGCCCGCTGTGGAAGGCGATCTACTGGCGCGACTGCCCGCCGATCTCGGCCTTGTCGGTGAACAAGAGCCTGAAGGTGTTCGGCAGCCCGTACTTCTACGCTGACCCCGCCCTGCGAGCGGCGGAGGTGTTCCGTGCTTCGCTCGCGGGCAACGGCGTGCGGGTCGACCACGATCCCCGCGTGTATCACACACCGTCCACCGCGACGCTGGTCGCGACCGAGCCCTCGCCGCCGATCTACCGGCTGGTGCTGGAGATGAACCGGCCCTCCGACAACTATTTCGCCGAGGTGCTGAACAAGGGCATCGCCACCGCCACCGGCAGGGCCGGGACGACCGTCAACGGACGTGTCGTGACGCGCGCCTACCTGGCGTCGCTCGGGGTGGACATGACCGGCGCGCGGATGTACGACGGCTCCGGCCTGTCGGTCGGCGACCGGCTCTCGGCACACCAGATCCTGGCCGTGCTACGGCGGGTGGACTCGCAGCCATACGCGGGCCTGTTCCGGGGTTCGCTGCCCGTGGCGGGCGTCAACGGCACGCTCAGCTCACGCATGCGCTCGGGACCGGCCTACCGCAACGCCCAGGCCAAGACCGGCACGCTGGACGACGCATCCGCCCTCTCGGGCTACGTGCGCACCGCGAACGGCCACCGGATGGTGTTCTCGATCGTGATCAACCGCAGCAACCTCAACATCGACGCGGCCCGGGCGCTGCAGGACCGGATCGTGCAGACGCTGGCCGGCAGTCGCCCGCTTTAGGACTTCGAGTCTCGCACCAGCTCGTCCAGCGTGACCACCGGGACGCCCAACTGCTCGGCCTTCTCCCGCTTGGAGCCGCCGCCGTCACCGGCGACCAGGTAGTCGGTCTTCTTCGAGATCGAGTCGGTCACCTTCGCCCCGAGCTCCGCCAGGTACTCGCGGATCGAGTCGCGCGTGTGCCCCTCGATCGCGCCCGTGACGGCCACCACCTTGCCCGCCAGCGGGCCGTCCACCGCCCGCTCGCGACGCGGGCCGCTCATCTGCAGCCCAGCCTCGGTCAGCGCGCTCACCACCTCGGCGTGCTCCTCGTCCAGGAACCAGCTCGAGACCGACTCGGCGATCACCGGGCCGATGCCCTCCACCGCGGCGATCTGCTCGGGCCTGGCGTGCGCCAGCGCCTCGATCGAGCCGAACTCGTCGGCCAAGAGCTGCGCGTTCACGTCGCCAACGTGAGGGATGCCGAGCGCGAACAGGACGCGCCCGAACGGCCGCTGCCGGGAGTCGGCGATCGACGTGATCACCTTCTCGGCCGAGCGCTGCTGGAAGCCCTCCAGCGGCAGCAGGTCGTCCACCGTCAGCCTGTACAGATCCTGCGGCCGCGTCACCAGGCCCTCCTCCAGCAGCCGCGCCACCAGCTTCTCGCCGACGCCGTCGATGTCCATCGCACCGCGGCTGACGAAGTGCTTCAGCCACTGGTACCCCTTGGCCGGGCAGGCACGGTTTGGGCAGCGGTGCATCACCTCGCCCTCGGGCTTCACCACCGGGGTGCCGCAGGCCGGGCAGTTCTCGGGCATCCGCCACGGCTCGCCCCGCTTGACTCCCGGCTCGAGGTGCGGGCCGACCACCTGCGGGATCACGTCACCGGCGCGCTGCACGATCACGGTGTCGCCCTCGCGGATGTCCTTGCGGTTGATGTCCTCCTCGTTGTGCAGTGTGGCCAGCGAGACGGTGACGCCGCCGACCACGACCGGCTCGAGCACGGCGTAGGGGTTGAGCGCCCCGGTTCGGCCGACGTTGACGGCGATCCGCGTCAGCCTGGTCAACGCCGTGGTGGGCGCGAACTTGAACGCGATCGCCCAGCGCGGATCGCGGTTGACCGTCCCCAGCCGGCGCTGCTGGGCGAAGCTCGAGACCTTCACCACGCAGCCGTCGATGTCATAGTCGAGCTGGCTGCGGCGTCCCTCCCAGGCCTTGGCGGCACCCACCGCCGACTCGACGTCGTCATGCAGCTCGACGTGCTCGCTGACTCGGAAACCCTGATCGCGCAGCCACTCGAGGGCGTGCCAGTGAGAGTCGAGCGAGAGGCCCTCACTCGCTCCCAGCTGGTAGGTGAAGATCGACAGCGGCCGGCGGGCGGTGATCGCCGGGTCCTGCTGGCGCAGCGAGCCGGCCGCCGAGTTGCGCGGGTTCATGAAGGTGGGCAGCCCGGCCTCGGCCCGCTCGCGGTTGACCTGCTCGAAGCCCGTTAGCGGCAGGTAGACCTCGCCTCGCACCTCGACCATGCCGGTGTGTTTGATGCGCAGAGGGATGGCGCGTACGGTGCGCAGATTCGGCGTGACGTCCTCACCCACGACACCGTTGCCGCGTGTGGCACCACGCACCAGCAGGCCGTCCTGGTAGAGCAGCGAGACGGCCAGGCCGTCGATCTTCGGCTCGGTCACGAGCTGGAACGGATCTCCGTCCAGCAGCCGCCCCAGCCGCTCCCCCCACGCCCGCAGCTCGTCCTCGTTGCGCGCGTTGGCCAGCGAGAGCATCGGCTGGGGGTGGGTCACGGGCGCGAACTGGGTCGACGGCTCCGCGCCCACGCGCTGGGTGGGCGAGTCGGGTGTGATCAGATCGGGATGCTCGGCCTCCAGCTGCTGCAGCTCGCGAAACAGCGCGTCGTACTCGCCATCGGGGATCGAGGGCTGATCGAGAACGTGGTAGCGGTGGTTGGCGTCGTTGACCAGTTCGCGCAGCTCGGCGGCCCGCCGGGCGGGGGTCATGGCGCCACCTGGTCGGGCGAGTCGAACACGATCTGCGGTCGCTCTGCCACCAGCACGTCACGGGGGAAGATATCGCCCCACGCGGCGGCCGCGGCGGTGACGCCGGCGGCGTGGGCGGCGCGGATGTCGAACGGGGAGTCGCCGACGTAGATTGCGTCAGCCGGGGCGGCCGCCAGCCGCTCGAGCGCCAGCAGCAAAGGCTCGGGCTCGGGCTTGTGCCGCTCGGTGTCCTCCTTGGCGATCAGCACGTCGAACCAGCCCGGCTCGAGCGGCACGTGCTCGAACCCGAGCTCCATCGTGGGGCGGATCTTTGCCGTCACCACCCCCAGCCGGGCGCCGCGGGCACGCAGACGGCCGATCATCTCGGGCACGCCGGCGAACGTGCGCAGCAGCTCGCGGTGCGCCGCGCGGTTGTGCTCCACATAGACCTCGAACAGCTGCTCCGCCCGGTCGCCGGCCAGATGGCGGGCCTGCGCCTCGAGCGTCAGCCCGATGCCGGCCCGCAGCTCGTCGTCGGGCGGCGTCGCGCCCAGCACAACGCCGGTGGCGTGGCGGAACGACGCCAGGATCAGCTGCTCCGAGTCGACCAGGGTTCCGTCGAAGTCGAACAGCCACACGGGATGCTGCTGCTGCATGACATGATCGTAAATCCGATCGGTCGATGTCCGCGTAAGGCACCACATGAGATACCACGCAAACATCCGAACGTTCGCGATCGCCGCCGTGGTGGCGGTGGTCGCACTGGGCGCGACCGCCTGCGGCAGCGGCTCGTCCGGATCGAGCTCGACCCCTGCCGCGGCCGGCGGCGACAGCACCACCGGGGCCACCAATGGCACGCTCGTGAACGTGTCGCTGAAGGAGTACTCGATCACCGTGAGCGGCACCATGACACTGGCAGCCGGCACGTACACGTTCCACGTCACCAACGACGGCACGATGGGGCACAACCTGACAGTCAATGGGCCTGGGGTGAGCAATCAGACCACCGGCACCTTCGACGCCGGCGGAACCGCCGATCTGACCGTGACCCTGAAGAACGGCACATACGATCTCTACTGCTCGGTTCCCGGCCATAAGGCATTGGGAATGGACGCCACTATCACCGTGGGCACCGGCGGCTCGGGTGGCGGCAGCAGCGGAGGAGGCAGCACCCAAAGCGGGGGCGGGTGGTCGTAGCCCCTGCAGGTGAGTGACGGCGCGGGCGAGCTTCGCCCGCTGCCGTCCATCCTGCTGTGGGGTTTCGCGATCTCCTGCCTGGGTGGGCCGCTGGCGCTTTTGGCGGTGGAGCTGCCGGACGCCGTCGGTGGCCGCGCGCTCGACTCGATCGGCCTCGTGACGCTGGCCGGGGCGGCGCTGTTCGTCGCCCCGATGCTCGTCTGGTGGCGATTCTCGGCCCGGATCGCATCGTCCGGCGGGCTGTATGCCTTCACCCGGCTGGCGGTGGGCGAGCGGGTGGCACGGGTGCAGGGATGGACGTGGGTGGTCAGCTATCAGCTGTACCTCGGCTTCACCGTCACCGAGGTGGTCTACGACCTGCTGCCGCAGGCCTTTCCGGGCGTCGATCCGTGGCGGAAATGGCTGCTGGTGGGAGTCGCGTGCGGGCTGGCCGCCGCACTGGTGTTCGCTGAGCGGGCGGTGCTGTGGGTGCTGCTGGGCTCCGTGATCGCGCAGGTCGTGGTGATGGTGGTGCTGGCGGGCGCGGTGCTGAGCGGCCACGGCTGGAGCTGGAGCTCGTTCTCGGTGGCATCGCACTCCGGTTCGGTGGCGCGGGGCATCGCGAACGCCTCGCTGCTGTTCGTGTGCGGGAGCCTGCCGCTGTTCCTGGGAGGTGAGGTGACGGGTGGCGGTCGCGAGCTGCGGCGGATCGTGGCCGGCTCGGCGGGGGCGGTCGCAGTGCTGCTGGTGGTGACGGCGGCGCCGCTGGCGGTCTACGCGGGCTCCGACCTGGCCGGCCTGGAGCTGCCCGGGCACACCGTGGCGCTGGTCGAATCCGGCGCGACCTTGGCGCGCTGGGTGGCCGTGGTTGCGATCGCCTCGGTGCTGGGCCTGATGGCGGCCGAGTTCATCGCCCTGACGCGGCTGCTGCACGCGATGACCGGGGCCGGCGTGCAGCGAAGCGCCCGGCTGGTGGCGGCCGGATTCGTGGCGCTGGCGCTGATCAGCCTGATCGACCCCGAGCGGCTGTACAGCTACATGATCACGCCGTCGCTGGTCGCGTTGTACGTCTCTCAGGTGATCGTGTTCGGCAGCTACGGCGTGATGAAGCTGCGCGAGCGCGTGCTCCGCCCGAGCGATCTGCTGGTGACCGCGGTCTCTTGCGGGTTGATGCTGTTTGGCCTCGAGGTCGTGATAAGCCAGCAGCCGTACTTCTGAGGTAGCGTTCAACCGATGAGCGACTACACGATTCCGGCCGGTGCCACGATCGGCCACGTCCATCTGAAGGTGTCCGACCTCGAGCGGGCCGAGAGCTTCTACCGAGACGTGCTCGGATTCGAGGTGCAGCAGCACTACGACAGCTCGGCGTCATTCCTGTCCGCCGGCGGCTACCACCACCACATCGGCCTCAACATCTGGCAGAGCCGCGGCGGCCCACAGCCGGCGCCGGGTACCACCGGGCTGTTCCACCTGGCCGTGCTCTACCCGACCCGCGGCGATCTTGCCCGGGCCGTGAAACAGCTGGTCGAGCACGGCGTCGCGATCGACGGCGCCTCCGACCACGGCGTCAGCGAGGCCATCTACCTGCGCGATCCCGACGGCAACGGTATCGAGCTGTACCGCGACCGGCCGAAGGATGAGTGGCCGCGCGACGAGAGCGGCGAGCTGACCATGATGACGCTGCCGCTCGACGTGGCCGGACTGCTGGCCGAGGCGTAGCGGATGGCGCGGCTCGGCGTCTGATCCGGATGCGGCAGCGGCTGATCCTGATCCGGCATGGCGAGACGGTCTGGAACCACGAGCGCCGGTTCACCACCCGCACCGACATCGCGCTGAGCGAGACCGGCCTGGAGCAGGCGCGGGTCGCCGCCGAGGCTCTCTCGGAGGTGACGATCGACCGCATCTACTCGTCGCCGCTCGAGCGCGCCGCACGCACGGCCGAGATGATCGCCGCCCGCCAGGCCGACGGGTGCCCGGTCATCACCGATGTGCGGCTGGTCGAGATCGACGCCGGGCCATTCGAGGGATTGACCGAGGATGAGCTCAAGGCCGGGCCACTGGCGGCCGAGTTCGCCCGCTGGCACACCGACGGCGCACCTGAGTTCCCGCCCGGGTGCGAGCCGTTCGACGATGCGCTGGCGCGCGCCTCGGAGTTCCTCGACCAGCACGCCGACGAGCCGGGCACGACGCTGGTGGCGACGCACGGCTCGCTGGCGCGGCTGATCGTCTCGAGCCACTTCCTGGGCGGGCCGCCGCCGTTTCACCGCCGGCTGTGGCTCGACAACTGCCGGTTGGCGGTGTTCGAGTGGCGGGGCGGCGTGCCCAAGCTGATCGCGTTCAACGTCGCGCGGGTCTAGAGCTCCCACTCCCGCAGCGCCTCGATGCCGGGGACGCTGGTCAGGTCGAGGTGGATCGGCGTGACCGAGATGCGGCCCTCGGCGATGGCGCGGAAGTCGGTGCCAGGCTCGTCGTGGTAGCTGGGATCGCCGCCGTAGATGCGGTAGCGGCGGCGGCCCTCGACGTCGGCCTCGAGCTCGAGCCGGTCGCGGTAGATGCGCTTGCCCAGCCTGCCCACCGTCACGCCGCCGGGGGTCGACGGCACGTTCACGTTCAGCAGCGTGCCCTCGGGTATGCCGTGTTCGATCACGC